>CAZFTZ010000090.1:0-4733 GCA_964521875.1 uncultured Cellulomonas sp.
AGCGCCGCGATCGCCAGGTGCGCGAAGTCCTGGCAGACGCCGGCGCGCTGGTCGAGCAGCTGCGCCTGGGTGGTGGTGACGGTGGTCGCGCCGGTGCGGTAGGCGAGCTCGGCGCGGATGCGGTGGGCCAGCTCGGCGACGACCTCGACCAGCGGGCGTCCCGGGGCGAACGTCGGGGCGGACCAGGTCAGCACCTCGGCGCCGGGTCGCACGTGCCGCGAGGGCCGCACCATCTCCAGCAGCCCGACGAGCCCGGCGGGGTCGGTCCCCAGCACGGCCGCGTCGCCCGCCCGCACGGCGGCGGCGACCGCCTCCCAGCCGGTGGCCGGCAGCGCCGCGAGCTCCGGGGCGGCACGGGTCACCTCGACCGTGGACCGGGCGGTGACGACGAGCCGACGGTGGTCGGTGGTGATCGCGAACCAGCGTGCCGAGTTGCCGAAGTAGTCGGTGTGCGCGTCGGAGTCGGCGGGCGCAGGGTCGATCTCGAGGGTGGTCGACACCAGCCGCTGGTCCGGCAGGTCGCGCGGGGTGAGCGCGGTCGCCCCGTAGGAGTCCGTCACCACGGCGTCGTACTCGTAGCTGGTGCGGTGCACCAGGTCGTACACACGACTCATGCGGCGCCCTCCGGCTGCACCTCGGAGCCCCAGATGCCCTCCTGGACGCGCGAGGGCGCCGGCCGGGCGAAGTGGACACGCCCGATCTCGTCGGCCGCGGCGCGCAGCCGCCAACGCATCGAGTCCAGCGACTCGGCCAGCCGCACCCGGCGGGCGCCGGTCACCGCGGTGCCCACCGTCACGGCGTCGAGCTCGGCGACCAGGTCGGTGACGTCGTGCAGCAGGTGGTCGCGCTGGTCGGGGGCGCGCCAGGAGGCCGGTACGGCCTCGAGGTCGTCGTGCAGCCGGGCGAGCTGGAACGCCAGCGAGCGCGGGTTCGTCTCGTCGTGCACCAGCAGGTCGAGCACGGCCGGGACGACGAGCCCGGACTGGTTGCGCCGCCGGTACGTGATCGCCGACTCGTGGATCAGCAGCACCGACTCCAGCACCAGGTCGTCGACGTCGGGTGCGCGCCGGTCCAGCAGCGTCGCGGCGAGCGTGTCGACGACGTGCTGGGCCCGCTCCACGCGCCGGCCGGCGTCCAGCAGGTGCCAGCCGACGTCGCGCGTCAGCCCCTCGGCGGCCACCCCGGAGATGGCGAGCAGCCCCTCCAGCACGCGGTCGAGCGTGGGCCGCAGGCCGGCGGTGACGCCGGCGCGGTCCGGCACCGTGCCGAGGTCCAGGCCGCCCGGCGGCGTCGCGCGCACCCGTGCGGCCTCGTCGCGCAGCGCTCGCTCGATCCGTGCGATCGGGGTGAACGTGTCGTTCGAGAGCTGGTCGCGCACGGTGTCGGCGGCGCGGTGCAACGCCAGCACGGACCGCGCGACCGAGCCGGCGGCGCGCCGGTCCAGCAGCAGGTCGCGCAGCGCCGGGACTGGGGCCGCCGCCGGAGCGGCCGGCCGTTCGTCGGGCGCCTCCTCGCCACCTTCCGGGAGCGCCTGCGGGGTGAGCACCTCCAGCAGCACCGCCAGCGCGCGGCCCCCGGCACTGCCCGGGCGCGCGTGGTAGTCGTCCCAGCGGTCGGCGACGGCGCGCAGCACGCGCACCTGGTCCTCGGCGCGCTCCGCATAGCGGCCCATCCAGAACAGGTTCTCCGCGGTGCGCGGCGAGATCGCCGGTCCGCGCACGCGGGCGCCCTCCGCGGACTCCTCCTCGCCACCAGGGAGGGCCGACGAGTCCGTAGCCGCGGCCATCACCCACACGTCCTTGGCCACCGCACCCAGCGCCGACGAGACCACCGGGCCGGTGCCCAGCCGCGCCAACCCGCCGGCCATCACGGTGTAGCCACCCTCGTGCGCCACCGCATAGGTCCGCAGCACCGCCGCGACGCCGTCGTCGTCCCGCACCCGCTCCTGCCCCACCCAGCGCCCCGGCTGTGCGGCGATGCGCGCGGCGAGGGCGGCCCGACGCTCGTCGGACAGCTCCCAGCCGAGCACCGACCCCTCGCCGGGGGCGATCGGCTTGACGATCAGCCGGTCGAGGTTGGCGAGCACGTGCGAACGGCCGGCGTCGTCGCCGCACCACCACGTGGGCGCCGAGGGCAGTGCGAGGTCCTGGTCCAGCACGGCGCGCGCGAGCGCCGGCAGGTGGGGGATGAGGGCGGGGTTCTCCAGCACCGAGGCGCCGAGCGGGTTGACCACCGAGAGGGTTCCGCCGCGCACCGCCCGCACCAGCCCGGCGACCCCGAGCCGTGACTCGGGACGCAGCTCGAGCGGGTCGCACCAGTCGGCGTCCATCCGGCGCAGCACCACGTCCACCGGCTCCGGCCCGTCGATGCCGCGCAGCCACAGCCGGCCCTGGCGCACCACCAGGTCCGACCCCTCCACCAGCGGCAGGCCCAGCATCGACGCCAGGTACGCCTGGTCGAACGCAGTCTCGCTGTCGGGGCCCGCCGTGAGCAGCACCACGCGCGGCTCGCCACCGACGCCGGCCGGTGCCACCGCCCGCAGCGCGCCGCGCAGCGCGTGGAAGAACGGCCCGAGCCGCGCGATCGACGCCTGCCGGTACACCCCCGCGAGCACCGCCGCGACCACCCGGCGGTCCTCCATCGCGTAAGCCGCGCCGGACGGCGCTTGCGCCCGGTCCGCCACCGCCACCCAGCTCCCGCCGGGTTCACGGACCAGGTCGGTCGCGGAGAGCACCAGCTCGCGGCCGCCCGGCAGCCGCAGGCCGTCCACCTCACGCAGGAAGCCCGGGTGGGCGAGCACGGCGGTGGGTGGCAGCAGGCCGCCGACGAGCGTCCGGCGCTCGCCGTACAGGTCGGCCAGCACGGCGTCGAGCAGCTCGGCGCGCTGCCGCAGCGCGGCGTCGAGCCCGGCCCACTCCTGTTCGTCGACGGTGACGGGAACGGGGTCGAGGTGCCAGCGCCGGTCCTGACCGGTGCCGTAGGAGACCCCGTGGTCGGCCAGCAGCTGCTCCGCCTGGCGGGCCGCACGCTCGAGATCGGCCGGGGAGGGCTCGTCGGCCCGGTCCGCGAGCCAGGACCAGTCCGCCTGCCGCGCGGCGGTACCCGGCCGCGCGGAGGAGAGCAGGTCCGTCACGCGCTCAGTCTGCCGGACGGGCCTCACTCGCCCGAGACGTAGCGCGGGGAGTCTCGGTACGGGAGACACGGGTCGGCGTCGACGTAGGCGGGCTCCACCGGGAACCGCGAGGTGTACTCGGCGACGTAGGCGTCCCGCTCGGCCGGGGTGTCGAAGTACAGCTCGACGCCCTGGCAGACGAGCTCACGGTTCAGCACCTCGGCGGTCGCCAGGCCCTGCGCCTGCAGCGTCGCGACGTCGTCGGGCGAGACGTAGTGGCCCCGGTACGCGGGCTGGACGGCGGTCACGCCGGCGTTCGTGTCGGCCCGCTCGTCATGAGCGCGCGTACCCGCCCCGCTCAGCAGGAGCACGACGAGCCCAGCGGCCGCGAGGACCCACGGCCGGCGACGGGCGCGCGGGAGCCGCTCGTCCGCGGGGACATCGACGTCCGGCACCGCATGCTCCCTCGTCCGGCCCCTGCGCCGCCCACGATACCTTCACGGTTGCGCAAAGCAACGGCCTTGCCGGGGGAAACCGTCAGACGGTACGGGCGATCAGGTAGGCGTTGACCGCCGCGGTCAGCGGGTCGTCGACGCGGCGCGGCATGCCGTCGACCGCCCGGACCGGGACGGCCAGGCGCACCGAGCTGGTGAGCCACAGCGCGTCGGCGGCCTCCAGCTCGTCGACCCGGATGTCGCGGAACTCGGTGCGCAGGCCGACGCCCTCGGCGTAGTCGAACATCCCCTGCTGCGTGGTGCCGGGCAGCACGCCCGCCTCGGGCGGCGTGGTGACCAGCGTGTCGCCGAAGCGTGCGACGAGCGAGCTCGTCGGGCCCTCGAGGACGTAGCCGTCCGTGGTGGTGAACAGCACGTCGTCGGCGTCGCGACGAGCGGCCTCGCGCAGGGCGGCGCGGTTGACGGCGTAGGAGAGCGTCTTGGCACCCTGCAGCAGCCACGGCGCCGTCGTCGTGATGTCGAGGGAGTAGCCGCGCGACAGCAGCACGACGCGCAGACCGCCCTGCCGCACCGCGGTGAAGTCCTCCGAGACGTGCACGTGCGCCCAGCCGATGGGGCCGACCGTGCCGTCCTCCTCGTCGCCGCGCGTCAGCACGTACTTCACGGCGGCGTCCGAGGCGTCGTCGAGCAGGTCGATGCCGGCCTGGATGGCGCGGGTGTACACGTCCGGGTCCGGTGCCGGCAGGTCGAGCATCGCCGCCGACCGGGCGAACCGCTGCAGGTGCGGGCCGGCGGCCTGCACCTTCCCGTCACGGATCGCGGCGGTCTCGAAGATGCCGTCGCCGCGCGTGGCGGCCAGCACGGTGGCGCGCAGCGCCGGCTCGTCGGCGGGGACCACGCGGAACGGGCTGCCCTCCCCGGCCTGGCCGATCGTCGGACGGTCGATCATCACGAGGATGCCGGTGCTCATGGGGGTCCTTCGTCGTCGTCGGCCCGGCGGGTGCGGCGGGGCCGACGACGAGGATAGGTCGCGGATGTTGCGGGGATGTTGTCGCCGGACGGGGTTCCGCGATACGGCCACGCTCGTCAGTGAGCCCGACGAATCGACGGCGCGGCCAGCTGCAGTCCGGCGATCGTTCGTCGGGAGTCCGGCCCGCCGAATCTCG
>CAZFTZ010000091.1:0-3535 GCA_964521875.1 uncultured Cellulomonas sp.
GTTGCGGTGGGGGAGGGCGCCGCGACGGCACCTGCCGTCGAGACGCCTGCCGTCGAGACGCCGGCGCCGACCGCCGGCCGGCTGGCCCGGCTGCGCGACCGGCTCGCCCGGTCGGGCTCGCCGCTCGGCGCGCGCCTGCTCGCCGTGCTCTCCCGCGACCGGCTGTCCGACGACGACTGGGACGAGCTCGAGGAGACGCTGCTGCTCGCCGACGTCGGCGCCGGGCCGGCGGGCGAGCTGATCGACGCGCTGCGCACCCGCGTGCGCGTCGAGGGGACGAGCGACCCGGCGCGGGTGCGCGCCATGCTGCGCGAGCAGCTCGTCGCGCTCGTCGACCCGAGCCTGGACCGTTCCCTGCACACGGAGCCGGCGAACGGCGAGGACGGGTCCACGGCGCCGGCCGTCGTCCTCGTCGTCGGCGTCAACGGCACGGGCAAGACGACGACCGTCGGCAAGCTCGCCCGCGTGCTCGTCGCCGACGGCCGCAGCGTGGTCCTCGGCGCGGCCGACACCTTCCGCGCGGCCGCGGCGGACCAGCTGACCACCTGGGGCGCGCGCGTCGGCGTGCCGACCGTGCGGGGCGCCGAGGGCGCCGACCCGGCCTCGGTGGCGTTCGACGCGGTGCGGACCGCCCGCGAGGAGGGCTCGGACGTCGTGCTCGTCGACACCGCGGGCCGGCTGCAGAACAAGGCGGGCCTCATGGACGAGCTGGGCAAGATCACGCGCGTCCTGACGCGCGCCGCGCCGTTGTCGGAGGTGCTGCTGGTCCTCGACGCGACCACGGGCCAGAACGGGCTCAACCAGGCGCGCGTGTTCACACAGGTCGCCGGCGTCACCGGCATCGTGCTCACCAAGCTCGACGGCACCGCGAAGGGCGGCATCGTCGTCGCCGTGCAGCGCGAGCTCGGGGTGCCCGTGAAGCTCGTCGGGCTCGGGGAGGGGCCGGACGACCTGGCGCCGTTCGACGTCGACGCGTTCGTGGACGGCCTTCTCGGATCGTGAGCATCCACGCGGGGACGTCACACGATGTTTACGCCAGCGGGAGCCCCGTGACGCTCCCGTAACGCAGACGGTGACCGGTCGAAACCGCCCCGCTCCACCGTTGGACCTGCGTCCAGCCGCCCGGCTGGCCACGGGAGAAACGGGTACTGCGGATGCTTGCGGAATTCACGCTCGACTCCGGCAATACCGCCTGGATGCTGACGTCCTCGGTGATCGTGCTCATGATGACGGTCCCGGCGCTGGCGTTCTTCTACGGCGGTATCGCGCGGGGCAAGTCCGTCCTCAACATGCTGATGATGAACTACGTCGCCGCCGGGACGGTCGGGTTCATCTACCTGCTGTGGGGCTACTCGATGTCCTTCGGGACCGGGATCACGGGGATCAACCAGTTCTTCGGGAACCCGTTCGAGTGGTTCGGCCTGCAGGGGTTGACCGACGACTCCAGCCTGATGGGTGCGTACGGCGTGCCGGCATTCGTCGCGGTCGCCTTCCAGGTGACGTTCGCGGTCATCACGGTGGCCCTCATCACCGGCGCGATCGCGGACCGCATCAAGTTCAGCACCTGGGTTGCGTTCACGATCGTCTGGGCGACCATCGTCTACTTCCCGCTGGCGCACATGGTGTGGGGCGGTGGCTTCCTGTCCGGCAACGGCCCCTTCGCGTCGATCGCGACGCCGATCGACTTCGCCGGCGGCACCGTGGTCCACATCGACGCCGGCGCCGCGGGCCTGGCGCTCGCGCTGCTGCTGGGCAAGCGCTCGGGCTGGCCGAAGGAGCCGATGCGGCCCCACAACCTGCCGTTCGTCATGCTGGGCGCCGCCCTGCTGTGGATCGGCTGGTTCGGCTTCAACGCCGGGTCGGAGTTCGCCGCCGACGGCACCGCCGGCCGCGCGTGGCTCAACACGTTCGTCGCCACCTGCGTCGCGATGCTGGCGTGGCTCGTCACGGAGCGGATCCGCGACGGCAAGGCCACCTCGCTCGGCGCCGCGTCGGGCATCGTCGCGGGCCTGGTCGCGATCACGCCGGCCGCCGCGGCGGTCGACACGTGGGGCGCCATGGCGATCGGCGCCGTCGCGGGCGTGCTCTGCACCCTGGCGATCGGCCTGAAGTACAGACTGGGCTACGACGACGCGTTCGACGTCGTGGGCGTCCACCTCGTCGGCGGCCTCACCGGCACCATCCTCATCGGCTTCTTCGCCACGACGAACCAGGGTGGCTGGTACCCCGACGGCGCGCGGGACGGCCTGTTCTACGGCGGCGGGTTCAACCAGCTGCTGGTGCAGATCATCGTCGCGGTGATCGCCGGTGTGTTCTCCTTCGTCCTGACCTACGTCATCGGCCTGGTTCTCAAGGCGATCGGCGGCCTCCGGCACTCGGAGGAGGTCGAGGTCGGCGGGATCGACCTCGCCGTGCACGGCGAGTCGGCGTACGAGAGTCTGGGTGCCCGTGTCGTCTCGGAGGTGAAGTGATGACGAAGCTCGTGACCGCGGTCATCCAGCCGCATCGGCTGGATGACGTGAAGTCGGCCCTCGAGGGCGCCGGCGTGCGCGGCCTGACCGTGACCGAGGCGAGCGGCTACGGCCGCCAGCGTGGCCACACGGAGGTCTACCGCGGCGCGGAGTACACCGTGGACCTCGTCCCGAAGGTGCGGATCGATGTCCTCGTCACCGACGAGGACGCCGAGGGCGTCGTCGGCGTGATCATCCAGGCGGCGCAGACCGGCAAGATCGGCGACGGCAAGGTCTGGGTGGTGCCGGTCGAGGACGTCGCACGCGTCCGCACCGGCGAGCACGGCCCGGACGCCCTGTAGTCCCGTGACCCAACGGTCGGCCCCCGCAGGGCCGGCCGGACAGGACCAGCCGCAGGTCCCGCACTCCCAGGCCGGGGTGCGGGACCTGCGCCGTGAACGGCTCGCCCTCGCGGCCGACCTGTCCGGACCGGGCACCGACGGCGTCGCGCGGCGACGAGCCGTCGCGGACCTCGTCGTGCGGCGGCTGGGGAAGCTGTGGGAGTCCGCGACCGCGGGCCTCGACACGTCGGGCATCGCGCTCGGGGCGGTAGGCAGCGTCGGGCGCGGGGATGCCTCGCCCATCTCCGACCTCGACCTGCTGCTGGTCCACGAGGGGCGGGGGCGGTCGCCCGACGAGCTTCGCCGCCTGGCGGAGCGCCTCTGGTACCCGATCTGGGACGCGGGCCTCGACCTCGACCACTCGGTGCGCTCCGTGGCGCAGTGCCGGCAGGTGGCGAGCAAGGACCTGCCGGCGGCCGTGGGCCTGCTCGAGCTGCGGCACGTGGCCGGCGACCCGGTGGTCGTCGCGCGCGCGATGTCGGCGCTGCTCGAGGACTGGCGCTCCGCGGCCCGTCGCCGGCTGCCGGAGCTGCTGTCGTCGACGAAGGCCCGCGCCGACCGGTACGGCGAGCTCGCCTACCTGATCGAGCCCGACCTCAAGGAGGCCCGCGGCGGCATCCGGGATGCCGTGGTGCTGTCCGCGCTCGCCGCGACGTGGCTGACCGACCGCCCGCACGGCGCCGT
>CAZFTZ010000092.1:0-16339 GCA_964521875.1 uncultured Cellulomonas sp.
AGCGTCGCCGCGGCGGTGGCCGCCGCGGCGGTCGTCGGCACCGGCGGGTACCTGGTGGCGAACGACCCCGGCCGTGGCGCGGTCGCAGCCGGCGGCGCGCTGCCGGCGATCTCCCTGAACGGCGGCAGCGGCAGCAGCACCGCGGCCGGGTCCGACGAGGCGGCGCCGCAGGCGGCCTCCGGTGCGAGCAGCAGCATGGTGGCCCGCGACTCGGCCTTCGCGCCGGTGTACGGCGGGCACCTCGTGTTCGTCGGGCAGGGGCTCAGCGACCAGACCGGCAGTGCCACCGCGTACGCGTTCGACGCGAGCGGCGTCGCCTCGGCGGACACCGCGGCGCGCGTCGCTGCGGCGCTCGGCGTGACCGGCTCGCCGCAGGTGCAGTGGGGCTCGTGGGTCGTCGGCCCGAACGACGGCTCCGGCCCGACCGTCAGCCTCGACGGCAGCGGCAACGTGTCGTTCTACGACCCGGGTCGCGACCCGTGGCAGTGCGGAACCGGCACCGGCAACGGCACGTCGTCGTCGGGCGGCGCGGCCGAGGGCAAGCTCGTCGCGCCCGTGCCGGAGACGTCCCCGGCCATGTCCGACGGCGTCGCCCGGGTGGCCACGCCGGAGCCCGCGCAGCCGCCCGTCACCCCGGTGCCGTCCGACCCGTCGGTGTGCAGCCCCGGCGCGACGCCCACCGGCGACGCGGCGACCGCTCTTGCCCGCGAGGCGCTCGCGGCGGTCGGCATCGACACCACCGGCACCCAGGTGCAGGTGGACGACAGCAACGCCAAGGGCGAGGGCAACGTGGGCGCGGCCTACGTGTACGTCTCGTTCCAGCAGGTGATCGACGGCCGGCTGACGGGCGTCGGCTGGAGCGTGTCGCTCGTCGGTGACGGCGTGCAGAGCCTCAACGGGACGCTGGCGCCGCTGGTGACTCTCGGCAGCTACGACGTCGTCAGCCCGGCGCAGGCGGTCGAGCGGCTCAACGACCCGCGGTTCGGCGCCTCCGGCGGCCTCTACTACCCGATGGACGGGCGCGCCTACACCGCCGCGGAGGGCAGCGCGGGGAGCACGGCGGTCGCGACGGCGGAGCCGAGCCAGGACCCGACGGTGCCGCCGGCGCCGACGCCGGGCGGCGCGATCGCCTGGCCGGTGCAGACGGTGACGCTCGTCTCTGCCGAGCTCGGACTGGCGCTCACCACGCAGCCGAGCGGTGCGCAGGTGCTGGTGCCGGCGTACGCGCTGACGGACACCACCGGCGCGACCTGGTCGGTGGTGGCGGTCGCGGACACGCGGCTGGACTTCGGCACCAAGTAGCCCACCTGCCCGGGGTGCCGAACCCCGGCGGCCGGTCGACGTACGGAGGGTCGTCGACCGGCCGCCGTCGTGTCAGGCTGGCCGACGAGAGGGAGGCCCGCCGTGACGCTCATGGTGCTCGACACGTCCTACCTGTACTTCCGCGCGTTCTTCGGCGTCCCGGACTCGGTGCGCGCTCCGGACGGCACGCCGGTCAACGCCCTGCACGGCCTGCTCGACACGATCACCCGGCTGGTGACCGAGCACCGGCCGCATCGGCTGGTCGCCGCCTGGGACGACGACTGGCGCCCCGCCTTCCGTGTCGCGGCGATCGGCTCCTACAAGGCGCACCGCGTCGCCGCGCAGCGCCCGGACGGGACGTGGGTCGAGGAGGTGCCGGCGGCGCTGACCGCGCAGGTCCCGGCGATCGCCGAGGTCCTCGCCGCGCTCGGGATCGCACGGATGGGCGCGCCCGGCTTCGAGGCCGACGACGTGATGGGCACGCTCGTCGCGCGCGCGGGCACCACGGGGGAGCCGGTGGACGTCGTGTCCGGCGACCGCGACCTGTTCCAGCTCGTGGACGACGAGGCGCGGGTGCGCGTGCTGTTCCCGGGCAAGGACGGCTTCGTTCCCGTCGACCAGGCAGAGCTGGCCCGCCGCTACGGCGTCGCCACCGGCGCCGCGTACGCGGACATGGCGGTGCTGCGCGGCGACTCGAGCGACGGGCTGCCCGGCGTGCCGGGGATCGGGGAGAAGACGGCCGCGGCGCTCGTCGGGCGCTACGGCGACCTGGCGGGGGTGCTGGCCGCCCGCGACCGCGCCGACCCCGGCCTGACCGCGACCCAGGTGCGCCGGCTGACGGAGGCTGCGGACTACCTCGACGTCGCGCCGGGCGTGGTGCGGGTGGTGCGCGACGCGCCGGTGCCGCGGGCCGACGACCGGCTGCCGGTCGCGCCGGCGGACCCGGACGCGCTCGAGGCCCTCGTCGAGCACTGGGGTGCGGGTGGCGCGGTGCGGCGGCTGCTGGCCGCGCTCAGCCTCTGACCCAGACGTTGGGCCCGGCCGGGTGCCAGCCGTCGTCGGCCGCGGGCGCGGTCGCACCGTCGGCGACGAGGCGCACCTGGCCCTCGCCCTGCTCGCCGATCGTCGCGTCGGCACCGACCCGGTCGGGGACGCAGACCTCGCTCGGCAGGTCGCCGGCGGGGACGCGGACCAGGCACAGCTCGCCGGAGGCGGAGCGGGCGACGTAGTGCGCGCCCTGGTCGGTGGTCACCAGCAGGCGGGTGCTCTCGGGTCGGACGACGAGGCGGGCGACGTCGTCGTCGGCCAGCACGTCGGTGGGGTGCTGGGAAGCGGTCAGGGCGGCCACGGTCGCGACACCGTCGGGCCCGGTGGTGAGCGCGTGGCCGACGAGCACCCCGGCAGCGACGACGACGAGGCCGGCGGTGGCCAGGGTCCAGGTGGTGCGGCGGTGGTGGTGAGGCGGGCCGGCGGCAGCGACCGGGTCCGGCTCGGTCGCCGTCGGCACGGACGCGGCTCCGGCGACGGGGGCGGCCTCCGCGGCAGGGGCGGTCGCGGGCGCGGGCCAGGCGAGCGCGTCGAGGAACGCCTCGGGCGCCACGTCCAGCTGGTCCGTCGCCATGCCCGTCTCATCGGCCGGGCACCCGGCGGTGCTGAGCGGCCGAACGGGCGAAATGTCAGGGTGTCAGCAAGGGGACGAACAGGTACTCACCGTGCGTCGACACCTGCGGCGGGCCGCCGCCGTGGCGCACCACCAGCGTCATGTGCCGGCCGACCGGGACCACCATCCGGGACTCGTCGGCCATCTGCGTGACCAGCGCGGTGGGGAGCCGCCGCGCCGCCGCCGAGACGAGGATGCGCGGCCAGCCGCCGGGCACCGGCCGGCCGAGCAGGCCCGGGTCTGCCGGCTCGATGCGTGCCCACGGCAGGTCGAACTCGGCGAGGTTGGCGGCGCCGAACGCGGCCAGCTCCGGGTCGATCTCCAGGCCGAGCACCCGCCCGGCGGGCCCGACGAGGCGCGCGAGCAGGGCCGTGGTCCAGCCGGAGCCGGAGCCGATGTCCAGCACGGTGCCGCCGACCGGCACCTCGAGCAGGCGCAGCATCGCGGCGACGGTGCTCGGCTGGGATCCGGTCTGGCCGTGGAACAGCGGCAGGGCGCGGTCCTCGCGGGCGTGGGGCGCCTGCTCGGCCGGCAGGAACCGGGCGCGGTCGACCGCGGCCATCACGCCGGCGACGTCGTCGGCGCGCTCGGCGTCCACGGTCAGTCGCCGCCCGGGGGCTCCGCGGGTGACGGGACGAGCGTGGTCAGCGTGTCCACGGTCGCAGCCTGCGCCTGCTCGGGCACCGGCGCGACCAGTGCCCGTCGCTTGGGTCCGGGACGCCCGGGGCGGCGGCGGTCCTCGAGCCCGGCGAGCGTCTCGGCGCGCCACACCGCCCCGCCGTTGAGGCGGCCGTCCGGTGGCGGCAGCCACGGCACCTTGCGCGACAGCCAGACCCGGATGGTGGCGTGCTCCACGCCGAGGCGGTCGGCGAGCCGGGCGATGTCGTACAGGTCGTCGAGTCCCGGATGGGCCGCCGGCAGGGGGTTGTCGTCGGCGGACGCAGCGGTCGGCGCGGCGGGGGAGGCGTCGGTCGTGGCGTCGGGCACGGCGAGAGGCTACCGCCCGGCGTGTGTCCGACGTGTCACGCCGCCGTGACGTGTTCCTCACGGGATCTCCCCATCCGTGCGCCCGTTTCGCCCGGATCGCGACTTGGACGCGTGTATCAGTCGCTTAACGTGTTGCGGGTGAGTGACAGATTGCCGATCCGGCGTCGGTCCGGAGGCGGCAAGCATGTCGCCACGCGAGCCGTGCGCCTGCCCCTGACCCGACTGGCCCACGCCGGGGTCGCCACCACGATGGTGGCGGGCCTCGTGCTCGTCGTCGTCAACCCCGCCGGGGGCGACACCGCCGCCGCGAACGCGTCGTCCGGCACGGCGACGGCCGCCGGACCGGCGGACCACGCGGCGTGGCTCGGCCTGCAGCAGGACTGGCTCGCCGAGCGCGACGCGACCCGCGAGGACATCGCCGGCGTCGCGACGCAGGCCGTGGCCCAGGTGGCCGACGTCAAGGCCAAGGCGCAGCAGGCCGACGTCCCGGCCGACCAGATCGCGGCGCTCGACACGCTCCAGCAGCAGGTGGACCAGCTGGTGACGAAGGTGCGCGACTCGACGGTGGTGCGGGTGTCCCGCTCCGGCGAGCGGTTGCTCGACGACGCGGCGCCGGCCGCCGACCCGACCGCGCAGCCGGCGGCATCGGCGCAGCCGGCGCCCTCGTCGGACGCAGCGTCGTCGGGCACCGCGACCGCCGCCGCGCCGGACGCGACCACGACCGACTCCCCGACGCCAGCCGCGTCGGACGCGGCGTCGTCGGACACCACCGCGCCCGACGAGACCGCGGCGACCCCGGCCGGCTCCCAGGCGACCGCCGCGCTCGACGTCACCGACGCCGCCGCGGTCGACGCCGCGATGCCGACCGTCTCCACCGCGGAGGACTCGACGGCCGCCGCGCTGCGTGCCGCGGTGGTGGCGCTGGCCCAGCAGGTGGCGCAGGTCGACGCGGCCGCGGACGCCGCCGAGGCAGCCGCGGCCGCCGCCGCCCAGACCGCCGCCGACGAGGCGGCGAAGAAGGCCGCCGAGAAGGCCTCCCTCGACGGCTACGCCAACGGCCGGATCCCGTCCTCGGCGCTGTGCGCGCTCTCGTTCGACTCCTCCGCGCTGCTGCGCTGCGATGCCGCCGAGGCGATGGACCAGCTCGACGCCGCCTACAAGGCGCAGTTCGGCTCCGACCTGACGATCACCGACTCGTACCGCTCGTACGCCGCGCAGGTCGCGTGCCGGCGGACCAAGGGCTCGCTGTGTGCGGTGCCCGGCACCTCGAACCACGGGCTCGGCGTCGCGGTGGACTTCGGCGGCACGGCCCACACGTTCGGCACCGTCGCGCACAAGTGGCTCGAGGTGCACGCCGCGGAGTTCGGCTGGCACCTGCCGGACTGGGCGCAAGCCGGCGGCTCGAAGCCCGAACCGTGGCACTGGGAGTACACGGGTTGAGGCACATTCCGCATCCTGACCCCTACCATCACGGATTGTGGACGATTCGGACGAAGCGGGACGCCGGCCCCCGCTGGTAGGTCGCAGCGCCGAGCTCGACGACCTCGACGGCCTGCTGGCCGCCGCGGCGGCGCGCGACGGGTCCGTGGTGCTCCTCGAGGGAGAGGCCGGCATCGGCCGCACCCGGCTGGTGGAGGCGCTGGCGCACGGTGCCGAGATGCTCGGCGTCGACCTCGTTGTGCGGCGCTTCCCCGGGCCGACGGCCGGCGAGATCGACCGCCTGCTGGACGCGACGACGGACCGGCCGCGGGCCGTGGTGCTGGACGACGTCCACCTCGCCGACGACGAGTCGCTGGCCGTGCTGGCGCGGTACGCCCACTCCGGCCCGATGCCGGCCACGCTGCTGGTGCTCACCGAGCGGCCGGTGCCGTACCGCGAGGTGGTGCAGCAGGTGGTCGTCGCGTGGGTGCGCGCCGGTGCGCGCAACGTCGAGCTGCGGCCGCTCGCTCCCGGCGCCGTCGTCGAGCTGGCGGAACAGCTCGTCGGGCACCCGGTGGGACCGATGCTGCGCGGTGTGCTGTCCACCGCCGGCGGCAACCCCCGCCTGGTGACGGCCGTGGTCCAGGCGACACAGCACGCCGGGGCGCTGCGGGCGTCCGACGACGACGTGGTGGACATCGACGGCTTCGGCTGGCAGGACGAGCTGGACGACGTCGCCCGCGCCCACATCGGCTACCTCGACCCGTCGGTGCTCGGGCTGCTGTCGCGGGCCGCCGTGCTCGGGCCGTCGTTCGTCGTGCCGGACCTCGCCGCGCTCGCGGACCTGCCGTTGACCGACTGCTGGCGCACGCTGCGCCACGCGCTGGCGGCCGGCGTGGTGGCGGCGCGCGGCGACCGGCTGGTGTTCCGGCACGACCTGGTGCGCACCGCGTTGTATGCCGGGCTGGACGCGGACACCCGCCGCTCGCTGCACGCCCGCGCCGCGAGCACCCTCGGCGAGGCCGGTGCGCCGCCGCACGTCGTCGCCGCCCACCTCGAACGCGCGCGGGCGGCCGGTCGCGCCTAGCGTGGACGGCATCCCGTCCCCGAGGAGGCCGCCATGCCCACGCGTACCGCACTGACCGACTGGACCGGAACGCTGCAGGAGGGGGGCGGGCAGGTCGAGCTCGTCAGCTCGCACGTCGCGAGCTTCCCCGTCTCGTTCCCGCGCCGCGCCGCCGACGACGCCGGGGGCGTGACGAGCCCGGAGGAGCTGATCGCCGCCGCGCACTCGTCGTGCTACGCGATGGCGCTGTCCGGGCAGATCGCCGCCGCCGGCGGCACGCCGCGCGGGCTGGAGGTGCGGGCCGACGTCACGTTGCGGCCGGACGGCTCCGGCGGGTTCGCCATCACGTCGAGCGCGCTGACCGTGCGCGCCGAGGTGGACGGGCTCGACGAGGCGGCGTTCCAGGCTGCCGCGGAGGCGGCCAAGGCCGGCTGCCCGGTGTCGAAGGCGCTGACCGGCACGACGATCACGCTCGACGCCGCGCTCGCCTGACGAATTCCGGAACATCCCCGTGTTGTAAGGGGGACCTAAGTCCAATGAGGCAAGGTAAGGCTTACCTCTAGCGTCGGGGCCATGGACCTGGCCTGCTGCAGCGAGGGTGTCTGCGCCCGGATCCTCGACGTCGACGTCGAGCCCGGCATGTGCCTGCGGCTGCGCGAGCTGGGGCTGCGTCCCGGGGCGTTGGTCGAGGTCACCCACGACGCCGGCCGTCAGGGCCGGGTGCTCGCGCTCGGCGCCGAGCGGTTCGCGCTCGACGCCCGCACCTGCGCGCTGATCGCGGTCGAGCCGGTCGACGCGCGCGAGCTGGTCGGAGCGGTCGCGGGATGAGCTGCCACGAGCCGGCGGCGGCCGCACCGGTCGCCGTCGCGACCAGGCGCGCCACCGTGGCGCTCGTCGGCGCGCCGAACGTCGGCAAGTCGACCCTCTTCAACGCCGCCACGGGTGCGCGCCAGCACGTCGTCAACGCGCCCGGCACCACGGTCGAGCTCGCGACCGGCGTGTGGAAGGCGGCGGACGTCGCGCTGGTCGACCTGCCCGGCGCGTACTCCCTGCTCGCCCGCACGCCCGACGAGCAGGTGACGGCCGACGCGGTCGCCGGCCGGGGCGCCGCCGGGGACGTCGACCTCGTCCTGGCGATGGTGGACGCGACCGCGGTCGCGCGCTCGCTCTACCTCGTCGGGCAGGTGGCCCTGGCCGGCAAGCCCGCGGTGCTCGCGCTGACGATGCGGGACGTGGCGGCCGACCGCGGGCTGCACGTCGACCCGTCGGCGTTGTCGGCGGCGCTCGGCGTACCGGTGGTCGGCGTGGACCCGCGCACCGGCCGGGGGCTGAACGACCTCGCCGCCGCGGTGCGCCAGGCGGTCGCCGCCGGCGCGGGTGCGGCACGGGTCTCCGGCCCGGACGTGGTGGCGGCGCCGGACGACGACCCGCGGCTCGCCGAGGCCGAGGCGCTGTTCGCCTGGGTGCAGGGCGTGCTGACGACGGTCGAGCGCGACTCCGCCACCCCCGTGGTCGCCCGCCGTGCGCACCGCACCTGGTCCGACCGCGTCGACTCGGTGCTGCTCGAGCCGTGGGTCGGCATCCCCGTGCTGCTTGCGGTGATGTGGGCACTGTTCCAGCTGGTGACCGTCGCCGCCGCGCCGCTGATGAGCTGGGTGGACGGCGCCGTCAACGGCTGGTTCGGCGGCCTGCTGCGCGGCTGGATGTCCGGAGCCCCGGAGTGGCTCACCGGCTTCCTGCTGGACGGCGTGCTGGCCGGCGTCGGCACCGTGCTGAGCTTCGCGCCGCTGATGGCGATCATGTTCGTCGCCGTCGCGCTCCTCGAGGACTCCGGGTACCTGGCGCGTGCGGCGTTCGTCGCCGACCGCGCGATGCGAGCACTCGGGCTGGACGGCCGCGCGGTGCTGCCGCTCGTCGTCGGCTTCGGCTGCAACGTGCCCGCGCTCGCCGCGACCCGCACCCTGCCGAACGCCCGCCAGCGCCTGCTGACCGGCCTGCTCATCCCGCTGACGAGCTGCACCGCGCGGCTCACGGTGTACCTGATGCTCGCCGCCGTGTTCTTCCCGCACGACGCCGGCACCGCCGTGTTCGCGATGTACCTGCTGAGCGCGCTGCTCGTCGTCGGGATCGGGCTGCTGCTGCGGCGCACCGCGTTCCGCGACCTGCAGCGCGAGCCGTTCGTGCTCGCCCTGCCCGCCTACCAGCGGCCGCGGCTGCGCGCCATCGCCACCTCGACCTGGGTGCGGGTCTGGTCGTTCGTGCACAAGGCCGGGTCGATCATCGTGACGACGCTCGCGGTGGTGTGGCTGCTCATGGCGCTGCCCGCGACGCAGGGTCATGCGATCGCCGACGTGCCCGTCGAGGACTCGGTGTACGGCAAGGTCGCGGACGCGATCGCCCCGGCGTTCGCCCCGGCCGGGTACGACGACTGGCACGCCTCGTCGGCCCTGATGACCGGGTTCGTCGCCAAGGAGGTCGTCGTCGGCTCGATGGCGCAGAGCTACGCGGTCGCCGAGCCGGAGGACCCGAGCCTGCCCGGCGACCTCGGCACGCAGCTGCGCGCGACGTTCGACCGGACGTCCGGTGGCGCGGCCGGGGCGGCGGCGTTCGCGTTCATGGTGTTCGTCCTGGCATACACCCCGTGCCTGGCGACGATGGCCGAGCAGGCGCGCATCTTCGGCAAGCGATGGACCGTGGGCGCGGTGGGCGCGCAGCTGGTGCTCGCGTGGGTGCTGTCGGTGCTCGCGTTCCAGATCGGGCGGCTGCTGTGAGCGTGCTGGCCGACGTGCTGCGTGAGTCGGACCGCGGGCTGACCGCGGACCGGGTCGCGCTCGCGCTCGGGCTGCCCGACGACGTCGTCGAGCTCGCCCTCGACCACGCCGAGCGGATCGGGCTGCTGGTGCGCCCCACCGGCGGCTCGCCCTGCCGCACCGGCTGTCCCACCGGGCCGGATCGCCCGCTCGGCTGCTTCGGCTGCCCGTTCGCGCGCTGACCCCCGGCGCTGCCCGACGAGCGGCGGGTGTCTCCGTGGACGGGCCGTCATCGCGCCGGGGGCGGGTGGCACACTCGGGCCATGGCGCCCCCGCCGGCCACGGGCCTGGTCACCGACCTCGTCGGCGAGCTGCGGGCGGCCGTGCGTGGCGAGGTCGACGCCTCGACCCGACGCCGCGCCGAGTACTCCACCGACGCGTCGAACTACCGCGTGGTGCCGCAGGTCGTGGTGTTCCCGCGGGACGTCGACGACGCGCTGGCCGCGCTCGCCGTGGCACGCGACGCCAGGGTGCCGGTCACCTCGCGCGGCGCCGGCACGTCCGTCGCGGGCAACGCGATCGGCCCCGGGGTGGTGCTCGACTTCTCCCGCCACGTCGACCGCATCGTGTCGCTGGACCCCGAGGGGGGCACGGCGACCGTGGAGCCGGGCGTGGTCATGGCGTCGCTGCAGGCTGCCGCGGCGCCGTTGGGCCTGCGCTTCGGCCCCGACCCGTCGACGTGGACCCGCGCCACCCTCGGCGGCATGATCGGCAACGACGCGTGCGGTCCGCACGCCGTCGCCTACGGCCGGACCTCGGCGAACGTCGTGTCGCTGGACGTCGTGGACGGCACGGGCCGCCGGTTCACCGCCGGCGCGGGCACCCGCGCCCTCGACGCCGTGCCGGGGCTCGACGCCCTGGTCCGGTCCAACCTCGCGACGATCCGCACCGAGCTGGGCCGGTTCGGCCGGCAGGTGTCCGGCTACCAGCTGGAGCACCTGCTCCCCGAGCACGGGACCGACCTGGCCAAGGCGCTGGTCGGCACCGAGGGGACCGTCGTCACGGTGCTCGGTGCCACGGTCCGGCTGGTGCCACTCGCGGCAGCGCCCGTGCTCGTCGTGCTCGGCTACCCGGACATGGCGACCGCCGCCGACGCCGTGCCCGCGCTGCTGGCGCACGCGCCGCTGGCGGTGGAGGGGATGGACGCCCGGCTGGTCGACGTGGTGCGACGCGCTCGCGGTGCCGGCGCGGTGCCGCCGCTCCCCCAGGGCGGCGGCTGGCTGTTCGTCGAGGTCGGCGGGGACACGGCCGACGAGGCGGCGGCCACCGCTCGCGCGCTCGCCGCGGATGCCGGCACCGCCGCCGTGCAGGTCTACCCGCCGGGACCCGACGCGGCACGGCTGTGGGCGGTGCGCGCCGACGGCGCCGGCCTGGCCGGCCGCACCCACGGCAACGAGCAGGCGTGGCCGGGCTTCGAGGACTCGGCCGTGCCGCCGGAGCGGCTCGGCGTCTACCTGCGCGAGCTCGAGGCGCTCATGGCCGGCCACCACGTCGACGGCATGGCGTACGGGCACTTCGGCGACGGCTGCGTCCACCTGCGGCTCGACGTGCCGCTGGAGCGCGACGGGTCGGCGCTGCGGTCGTTCATGGCGGACGCCGCCCGCCTCGTCGCCAGCCACGGCGGGTCGCTGTCCGGCGAGCACGGCGACGGCCGGGCCCGCTCCGAGCTGCTGCCGGTGATGTACCCGCAGCCGGTGCTCGAGCTGTTCGCCGCGTTCAAGGACCTGCTCGACCCGGACGACCTGCTCAACCCCGGCGTGCTGGTCCGGCCCCGGCCGCTCGACGCCGACCTTCGCCGCCCGGCGGCGCACCGGCTCGGCGCGGCCGGCTTCGCCTTCGCGGAGGACCACGGCGACCTGACCACGGCGGTGCACCGGTGCGTCGGGGTCGGCAAGTGCCGGGCCGACGACTCGGCGTCCGGCGGGTTCATGTGCCCGTCGTACCTGGCGACGCGCGACGAGAAGGACTCCACCCGCGGACGCGCCCGCGTGCTGCAGGAGCTGGCCAACGGCACGCTGGTCAGCCGCGGCTGGGGCGCACCGGAAGTGCGCGAGTCGCTCGACCTGTGCCTGGCGTGCAAGGCGTGCTCGTCGGACTGCCCGGCGGGCGTGGACATGGCTCGGTACAAGTCCGAGGTGCTGCACCGTACATATCACCGACGGCTGCGGCCTGCCTCGCACTACGCCCTGGGATGGCTGCCGCGCTGGACCCGGCTCGTCACCGCCGTCCCCGGGGTGTCGTCGCTGGCCAACGCCGTGCTGTCGGTGCGCCCGCTGGCGCGGCTGGTGCTGCGGGCCGGCGGCATGGACCCGCGCCGGCGCATGGTCCGGTTCGCTCGTCGGCCCTTCCGCGCCTGGGCGCGGTCGCACGACGAGGTCACGGTGGCCGGTCGTCCGGTGACGGCGGTGCCCGCTGCCTCATCCGGAGCCACGACCGCGGCCCGGGAGTCGGTGTCCGGGGACCTGGCGACTCGCTCGTCGGGCCGCCCGCCGGTGCTGCTGTGGACCGACTCCTTCAGCGACGCCCTGGCGCCGGACGTGCCGGTCGCCGCCGTCCGGGTGCTGCGCGCCGCCGGGTACGAGGTGCTGGTGCCCGACCACGAGGCCTGCTGCGGCCTGACCTGGATCACCACGGGCCAGCTCGACGGCGCCAAGGACCGGCTGCGCCACCTGCTCGAGGTGCTCGGCCCGTTCGCCGTCAACGGCATCCCGATCGTCGGCCTCGAACCGTCGTGCACCGCGGTGCTGCGCTCCGACCTGCTCGACCTGCTGCCCGACGACCCGCGGGCGACCGCCGTCGCGGCGGCGACCCACACCCTCGCCGAGCTGCTCACCGCCCCCGTGCCGCTCGGCCCGGGCGACCGGTGGACGCTGCCGGACCTGTCCGACGTCACCGCCGTGGTGCAGCCGCACTGCCACCACCACGCCGTCATGGGGTTCGGTCCGGACCAGGCGCTGCTGGCGCGCGCCGGTGCGACGTTCTCGACGCTCGCCGGGTGCTGCGGGCTGGCCGGCTCGTTCGGCATGGAGAAGGGGCACTACGACGTGTCCGTCGCGGTCGCCGAGCACGCCCTGCTGCCGGCGCTGCGCGGAGCCGCCCCCGGCGACGTCTACCTGGCCGACGGCTACTCCTGCCGCACCCAGGCCGACCAGCTCGCCGGAGTCCAGGGCGTCCACCTGGCCCAGCTCCTCGCCGCCCACCTGTAGCGCACCACCCTTCCGACCCTCCGCCGAGCGCGGTACTTCTCCGCCGGGGCGCATAGGTGGTGGCACGGAAGCGGTGCGCCGGCCGCACAGGGTGCGCGCGCGGCGGCGGGTGGGGCGGTGGCAGGGTGGGGGGCATGCTCGTTGCCTTCTCCGTGGCGCCGATGGGTGCCGGCGAGTCCGTGTCGCAGGCCGTCGCCGACGCCGTGCGCGTCGTCCGCGAGTCGGGGCTGCCCAACCGCACCGACGCGATGTTCACCACCCTCGAGGGGGAGTGGGACGAGGTGATGGACGTGGTGCGCCGGGCCACCGAGGCGGCCGGCCGCGGCGCCGGCCGGGTCTCCCTGGTCCTCAAGGCGGACATCCGGCCGGGGCACACCGGGGAGCTCACCGCGAAGGTCGTGCGGGTCGAGCGGCTGCTCGGCTGACCGCCTCGCGGCGTCTTGCTGGGTGGACACGCCGGTTCCGAAGCGCGAGGTTCCCGGGGACGAACCGTCCCATATGGGAAGGTATGGGCGGCGCGCAGCCCACGCGCGTGGGAGGACACGGGGATGCCGATCTTCGAGCCCGACAGTGGCCGGCCGCGCCTGGTGCAGCCGATGCAGCCGCTCGCCGGGACGTTCCTCGGTGAGGTCCGGACCCTGCTGAGCGAGCACCTGCCGGCAGTCGTCGGCGAGCCGCTGTTCGCGATCCGCGCCCGGCACGAGATGCCGGAGCACGCCGACGTCCCGGAGCTGCTCGCACTGGACGTCACCGGGCGGCCTGTCGTGCTCGAGGTCGCCCAGGTGGTCGACGACGGCGCGATCGTCGACGCGCTCCGCCACGCCGGCGCCGCGGCTCGTCTGACCACCGCCGACCTGGCGCGGGCCTACCACCCCGATCCGACCCGGTTCTCCACCGACTACGCGGCGTTCCGCGACCAGGTGCCGTTCGCCCGGCCGGCCGAGCTGCGCTACGGCACCCGGCTGGTGCTGCTGTGCTCGGAGGTCGCCGCCGAGTCGGTCGACACCCTCGCGGCGGTGCGCGGCCCGGGCTGGCCGGTCAAGGTGCTGCAGGTCGGCGTGATGCGCGGGCCGGACGGCCACCGGCTGCTCGACGTCTCGCCGCTCGCCGAGTACGAGGCATCCCGCCGGCCGGCCGAGCCGACGTCGCTGCGCCTGGTGCAGGGCGCACCGCCCGCGGGCGCCACCCAGGCCGTCCCGGTCCCGCTGGACGACGAGCGACCCGAGATGCCGTTCATCCCCACCCAGCCGCCGACGATCCCCGGCCGGACCGTGCCGGCGCCGGCGAACCGGCCGGCGTCCCCGCTGACCAGACCGAACATCCCCGTCGTCCGGCCCTCCGTGCCGTACAACCGGCCCGCCGCACCGGCCGCACGGCCGGTCACCTCGGCGCTTGCCGCACTGATCGCCGCGCCGGCCCGCCACGACTCGCACCCGGCGCTGCTGTCCGGTGCGTCGTCGACTCGGATGGCCGATCCCGCGCCGGCCGCGGCGCCGGCCGCCCCGCCGGCCGGGTTCGGGTTCATCACGACGAGCGCGGCCCTGCCCGAGCTGGCGCAGCTCGCCGCCGCCGTCCGCGCGCCGGCGGCGCTGGTCTGGGTGCGAGTACGCCGCAACCAGCGGCTCGAGGCGACGCTGCGCCCCGACGGCCTGATCCAGCTCGCCGACGGCTCGCTGTTCGCCGACCCCGACCTGGCGGCAGCCCGCGCCGCGAACAGCGAGGGTGCCGTCGACGGCTGGCGGACGTGGCGGCTGGGCGACGGCGGCCTGACGCTGGCCGAGGTCACCGGCCACTGAGTCGTCGCGCGTTCGTCGGGCGCCGGCACCCGACGACCCAGCCGGGTCAGCCCCAGCCGTACCCGGCGAGCCAGCGGTCGATCTCCGCGTAGAACCGTGCCCGCACCGGCGCCGCGGACAGCGACAGGTCGTGCAGGCCACCGGCGATCCGCACCACCGTCACCACCGGCCCCAGCTGCACCGCGCGGCGCGCGATCAGCTCCACGTCCAGCACGATGTCCGCCGAGCGCATGTCCTCCGACCAGCGCGGTGAGATCAGGCTGCGCGTCGAGGCGAGGGTGAGGATGGGCGCCTCGACGGTCAGGCCTCGCGCTACCGCTGCGTGGCCGGCGGTGATGGCGCGCAGCCACCCGGCACGCACCGGGAACGACGGCGTGGGCCGCCAGGTCTCGTCGTACTCCCACTCCCCACCTTCCGCCGCTCGGTTGCTGCGCGCGTAGAAGCCGGGGTCGATGTTCGGCAGCGGCGCCTTCGGCTGGAAGGTCGCGAGCTGGCGGATCGCCGGGCCGGACACGTGCCGCAGCACCGACGAGCCCTGCAGCTCGAGCCACGGGCTGTTGAGCACCATCGCGGCGACCTCGCCGGGGTGCCGGTCCGCCCACAGCGCCGTGACGAGCCCGCCGGTGGAGTGGGCCATGACGAGCAACCGCGCTGCGGCCCCGTGCACGGATCGGATCACCGCGACGGCGGCGTCGAGGTCCTCGTCGTACGTCTGCAGGTCGGCGACGTAGCCGGGGGTCTGGCCGTCGCGCAGGCTGCGTCCGTACTTGCGCAGGTCGAGCGCGTAGAACGCGGCACCGCGCGCGTTCCAGTACTCGGCGAGCTCGCGCTGGAAGAAGTAGTCGGACCAGCCGTGCACGTACAGCACGACGCGCGCCTGCCGCAGCGGCTCCTCGGTCGGCGGCGCGTAGCGGACCAGGGTCGCGACCACCGGCCCCTCGTCGTCGTCGGCCAGGTGGAGGGTGCGTGCCTCGAACGGCTCGCCGAGGACGTCCGGACGCCAGGCGCTCACGGCCGCACGACGACCTGCCCGACGTGCGCGCCGCCGGCCCGCCGTGCGAACGCGGCGCGCGCGTCCGCGAGGGCGTACGACGAGTCCACCGGCGGCTCGATCCCGGCGCGCACGACGAACGCGACGAGCTGCGCCAGCTCGTCGCGGGTGCCCATCGTGGCGCCGGCCACGGTGATCTCCTGGAAGAACAGTCGCGTGACCTCCATCGGCGCCGGGTCACCGCTCGTCGCGCCGACGACGACGACCGTGCCACCCGGCTTGACGGTGCGCATGGTGTGCGGCCAGGTCGCCGCGCCGACCGACTCGAGGACGAGGTCGACGCGGGGCACCCTGGCGCCGGTCTCGACCGCCGCCGCCGCGCCGAGCGCCAGCGCCCGCTCCCGCTTGGCGGCGTCGCGGCTGGTCACCGTGACGTCGAGCCCTGCCGCACTGGCGAGCAGGATCGCCGCGGTGGCGAACCCGCCGCCGGCGCCCTGCACCAGGACTCGCTGACCCGGCTGCGCGCGGCCCGACCGGAACAGGGCCCGGTACGCGGTGAGGTACGCCGTCGGCAGGCAGGCGGCGTGCTGCCAGTCGAGGGCGGCGGGCTTGTCGACGAGGTTGGTGGTGGGGACTCTGACGTACTGCGCCAGGGTGCCGGGGTAGCGCTCCGACAGGATGCTGCGCGGCTCGTCGGGCGCGACCGCCTGGCCCGCCGGTGCGTCCGCGCCACCGATCACCGCGTGCACGACGACTTCGCGCCCGTCGTCGGTGACGCCGGCCGCGTCGCAGCCGAGCACCATGGGCAGGCGATCGGCCGGGAGACCGACTCCGCGCAGGGACCACAGGTCGTGATGGTTCAGGGCGGCGGCCTTCACCTCGACGGTGGTCCAGCCGGCGAGGCTGGTCGCCGGGTCCGGGCGCTCGCCGACCTCCAGCGCCGAGAGCGGATCGTCCGGCGAGGTCCGGGCGGCGTACGCGGCGAGCACGAGGCCAACCTAGCGGGGGGCTGCCTACGGGCGGTCGGTCTCGAGGTCGAATGCCCGCGAGATCGCTTGTGCCAGGTCGTCCTCCTGATCGGGGAGCAGGTGGCCGACGAGGC
>CAZFTZ010000093.1:0-3947 GCA_964521875.1 uncultured Cellulomonas sp.
TCGCTCGGCTACGGGCAGGACTTCGTGCAGCGCGGCTGGGGACAGTGGGGCGGCAACCCGTTCACCGACCTGATGGCCGTCACGGACAAGGCGCTGGAGCGCGACGACCTCGACCGCGAGCGGACCGGGGCGATGGGCGGCTCGTTCGGCGGCTACATGGCGAACTGGGTGGCCGGGCACACCGACCGGTTCCGCGCGATCGTCACGCACGCGAGCCTGTGGGCGCTGGACCAGTTCGGCCCGACGACGGACGCGGCCTTCTACTGGCGCCAGGAGATGACGCCGCGGATGGCGCTGGACAACTCTCCGCATCTGAGCGTCGGGAACATCCGGACGCCGATGCTCGTCGTGCACGGCGACCACGACTACCGGGTGCCGATCGGCGAGGGCCTGCGGCTCTGGTACGAGCTGCTGGCGCACTCCCCGCTCGCTGCCGACGAGCAGGGACGCACCCCGCACCGGTTCCTCTACTTCCCCGACGAGAACCACTGGGTGCTGAGCCCTCAGCACGCGGCGGTCTGGTACGGCACGGTGTTCGCGTTCCTGTCGCAGCACGTGCTGGGCGAGGCGATCGACTACCCGCGACTGCTCGGCTGACCTGCGGGTTTCAGCCGGGTGATCTCACCCGATCGGCCTCTCCAGGCGGTCGGTGCGCGTGCCGCTTCATGGATGATGGGTGCGCAGGTCTGGGCGGGGACGGAGGGACGCGGGGTGGATCCACTCGTCGTGCCCGCTGCCGGTGTCCTCGAGATCGCCGCCGCCGGCCACCGGCTGGAGATGGCCCGGGACGTCGAGGACGTCGCGGAGATCACCGCCGAGTGCGCGCTGGAGGTGCTCGGGGCGTCGAGCGCCGCGCTGTGCCGCATCGCGCAGGACACTTGCCGGGTGCTGGCGGCCGCCCCGCCGTCCCGTGACGTGCGCGAGGTGCTGTGGGCGCAGACGTCGCTGCGCGCCGAGCAACGGCCCGCGCTGCGGGCGCTGATCCGCGAGCGCGCGCCGTGGCGCGCCGACGTCGGCGACCCCGAGTCCGACGCCACCGAGGTCGCCACGCTGCGCGAGCTCGCCGTCGGGGCGGGGCTCGGCGTGCCCGTGGTGGTCAACGGGGCGGTGTGGGGGCAGGTCACCGCGCTGCGCAGGGCCGAGGGCCAGCCGTTCTCGGAGCGCGACGTGGCGGCCGCCGAGGTGCTCGCCGGCCTGGCCGCCGGCGCGATCGCACGGGTGGACCTCGAAGGGCAGGTGCGTCACCTCGTCGCCGACGACCCGCTGACCGGGCTGGCGAACCGCCGGATCTCCGACGCGGCCGCCGAGCAGGCGCTGGCCAGCGGGCAGGAGACCTGCATCGTGATGTGCGACGTCGACGGGCTCAAGCGCGTCAACGACGAGCTGGGCCACGACGTCGGCGACGACCTGCTGCGCTCCGTCGGCGACGTGCTGCGCCGCATCACCGAGGAGCTGCCGGGCTCCACCGCCGGGCGCATCGGCGGCGACGAGTTCTGCATCGTCACGGTCGGCCATCCGCGGGCGTCGGTCCAGGAGACGATCAGCCGCATCGTGTCGACGTTCCCGCTGCCGCACGGCGCCGCGATCTCCTACGGGCTGGCGTCCACCGCGGTGACCGGCGCGGTGCCCGCCCGCACGCTGTTCCGGCGAGCCGACGCGGCGCAGTACCGCGCGAAGCGCGCCCGCGCCCGGCTGCGCCAGCTCTCGCTTCCGCCTCAGGCGGACCCGCAGGTCACGGCCGAGCGGCTGCTCGTCAACGGCTCGGCGGCGCTGGGCACGGCGTCCACCGGCGTCGTCGCGCGGCTGTGCGCGGTGGCCGCGGCGGCCGCCGACACGCTCGGGGGTGGCGAGTGGTCGGTGAGCGGGCAGCTCGACGGGCGCGAGCCGGCCGTAGTCGCGCGCGGCGGCAGCCCCGCGGACGCGGGCGCCTCGACGGTGCAGCTGACGGCGTCGTTCGGGACGTGGTCGGTGGGGGTCGGCGCGTCGCCGACAGCCGCCACCGGCGACGCGGTGACGACGGCGCTGTCGGCGCTGGTCGCCGTCGCGGTCCTCGGCGCCTCCTGACCGCGCCGTTCCCGGCCAGCCTCCGGACACCCGTGCTGCGAGTGGGCGTGATCGCGCGCGGATCCCACGCGCAGAGCGCGCGCCACCGCGCCCAACCCTCCTCCGCCGACGTCCGAGCAAGCTCGGGACCCGGGTGACCGTGCTCGGGTGCTACGAGCCGAGGAGGGGCAGCGTCAAGGTCGTCGGTGCACCCGGCACGATCCGGATCGGGACGCCCCAGTCCTGCTGGGCGAGGTGGCAGGCCGGGAACTCGACGGCGGGGTCGGCGTCGCAGCTCGCCGCGCGGGCGGAGACGTGCAGCACCCCTTCCGTGACGTCCGGGTTGAGCCGCAGCCGGCGGCCGAGCGGCACGTCGTCGCCGGCGCCGTCGAGCAGCAGCTCCGGCGGGGACGACGAGACCGACAGCCAGGTGGACGGGCCGTAGCGGTCGTCGGACTTCTGTCCGGGCGCGGGCGTGAAGGGCACGACGAGCTCGAGATCGCCCGGAGCGAGGTCCGTCACCGGCCGCTGCGTCCGGTGGGCGCCCCGGTCCACCGCGGCGGGGCCCGACGACGCCAGCCGGGTGATCCGGTGCGCCGCCGACTCGACGACCAGCACGCCGTCGGCGGTGACGACGAGCCCGGACGGCTCCGCCAGCCCCTCGGCGACGGTCGTCACCTCACCGACATCGCCGTGGGCGGCCTTCCTGTCTTCCGGCGGAGTGAAGTCCACCCGCTCCGCTCGCACCGCCCCGGCGACGGGGTCGCTCCGGGTGGAGTTGTCCGCGGTCGGCGCGGAGAAGTCCACCCGTTCCGGCAGCGGCGCGCTCGCGGCGGGGTCGTCCTGAGTGGAGCCGTCCGCGACGGGTGCGGACGAACCCACCCGACCAGCGCCCGCTGCGTCTCGCCGGCCTGCCGAGCCTCCGAGGGAACTGGTGTGGGGACCATTCGTCGCGCCGGGCGTGACGGATGTTCCCCGTTGGTGGGCGTAGCGGCGGACGGCGCCGTTGTAGGTGTCGGCGACGAGGATCGAGCCGTCGTCGGCCACCGCGACGCCGAGCGGGTGCTGCAGGCGCGCCTCGTCGGCCGGCCCGTCCCGGTGGCCGAAGTCGAACAGTCCTGCGCCGACGGCGGTGTGGACGGTGAGCGTGTGCGGGTCGAGCCAGCGCAGCGCCGAGGTCTCGGAGTCGGCGACCCAGATCCGCCCGTCGGGTCCGACCGCCAGCCCGGACGGCTGCGCGAACCACGCCTCGTCGGCCGGCCCGTCCTGCAGGCCCTCGTTCATCGTGCCGGCGAGGTGGCGCAACGAGTCCTCCTCGCCGTCGAACGCCCACAGCGTGTGGTTGCCGGCCATCGCGATGACGAACGCGGCCAGCTCCTGCGACCAGACGACGTCCCACGGCGAGGAGAGCCGGTGCCGGCGCGGCTCGGAGAGGAACGCGGGCGCCAGCTCGGCCGGCTCGGCCGGGGGCGCGCTGGCGTCGAGGTGCAGCGTCGAGACGTACGGCCCAGGACCAGCCTCGGCCGCAAGGGCACCGCCGCGATGGTCGTCGGTCAGCGGGACGCCGTTGTCCGGCCCGCCGGCGCCCGTCACCGCCGCGAGGTCGCTCGCGTGATGGTCGTCGGTCAGCGGGACGGCGTTGTCCGGCCTGCCAGCGCCCATCTCCGCCGCGCGGTCGTCGTCGGGCCAGGGGATGACGTTGTCCGGCCCGCCGACGACGTACTGCTCGCCGGTCCCCGCGACGGTCGACACCTGACCGTCGGCCAGCCGCACGCCGCGCAGCAGGTGGTTGGCGGTGTCGGCGACGAGGACGTCGTAGCCCAGCCTGCCGCGCAGCTCGTCGGGCACCAGGCACAGGCCGTTCGGCTCGGCGAACCGGGCCTCGTCGGGCGTGCCGTCCACCC
>CAZFTZ010000094.1:0-3019 GCA_964521875.1 uncultured Cellulomonas sp.
CGCGCGGTGTGCGCCCATGCCCCGCACCGGGGCCCATCGATCACGTCGTGAGGAGTCAGTCATGCACGCATTCGTCCGGCGAGCGCTCGAGACGGCGCTCGTCGCAGGCGGCCTGATGGCCGCAGCGGCCACGATGGCCCACGCGGACGACACCGTCGAGGCACCGGTCACCGCGCCGGTGACGGTGTCGGGCCTGTCGGTCGCCGTTCTCGGCGACTCGTCGTCGTCGGGCACGTCCGCGCCGTCGTCGTCCGACGAGGGCGCCACCACCGCCACCGTGGCGGACGCTCCGGTCACGGCTCCCGTGACGGTCTCGGGCGCGTCGGTCGCGGTGCTCGGTGACGCCGGGTCGTCGGGCACGGCGACAGCGCCCGCGGCGTCCGGTGAGAGCGGCGCGGCGACGGTCGCCGAGGTTCCGGTCACCTCCCCGGTGACCGTGTCCGGCGTGTCCGCGGCGGTGCTCGGGGACGCGGAGTCGTCGGGCACGGCGGCTGCGTCGTCGTCCGACGAGACCACGACCGGGGGCACGACGACGGCCGCGGCACCCGTCACCGCTCCGGTGACGGTCTCCGGCCTCTCGGTCGGCGTCCTCGGCGACGCGTCGGCGACGGCGGTCGGTGCCACGGCACCGTCGACCGGGACGTCGGACGCACCGGCGGCGGCCGCACTGGTGCCGCTCACGGCACCGGTGACCGTCGACGGCCTCTCCCTGGCCGTCCTCGGCGACGCCGGTTCGACCGCACCGGCGGCAGGTACCGGCACCACCGACCCGGGGACCGGCGGTACCACCGATCCCGGCGCGGGTGGTGGTGACCCCGGCGGCACCGCCGCCGCGGGCGCAGGCACCGGAGTCGTCCTCCCGACGAGCGACCTCGTGGCGTCCGGCCTGGCCGGCGGGGTGCTCGCGGCCGGCGATCTCGGCGCGCTGCCGGCGGCTCTCGGCAGCACCGGCGGCGTCGAGGTGGTGTGGGCGGTCGTGCTGGCCGCGATCCTGCTCGCGGCGGGCGTCGGCCTGTGCCTGCCGCGGCGGGAGGTGCACCACCCCGGCGGCGGGCTCTCCGGAGGGATGACCGTGGTCCCGACCCAGCGAGACGCCGACCACCACTGAGCGTGACGACGGGGGACCGGGCGGGACCGCGACCGCCCGGCCCGTCGTCCCCGCGTGGGGAATTGCCCCTACGCTGCGGTCATGGTGGAGGCGCACCCGCCGAGGGGACGGCGCCCGGCGGGGTCGGACACCCGCGGGACGATCGTCGCCGCGGCGCGCGCCGAGTTCGCCGAACGCGGCTACGAGGCTGCCAGCATGCGTTCGGTCGCTCGCCGGGCGGGGGTGGACCCGGCGCTCGTCCGCCACTACTTCCCGGATCGCATCGAGCTGTTCGCGGTGTCGGTGCTGCCGGTCGCCGCCAACCCGGTCGAGGTCGCCGAACGCGTCACGGCCGGCGGCCTGCCGGGCCTCGGGGAACGCCTGGTCACCGAGGTGCTGGACGTCTGGGCGGACGACGACGGCGCCGGCTTCCGGGCCGCTGTCGGTCTCATGGCCGGCAGCGCCGCACAGCCGCAGGCGGTCGCCGCCTACCTGGGGCGCACCGTCTTCGAGCGGATCGGCCGCATGCTCCCGCCCGACGAGGCGCCGTTGCGGGTGGGCCTGCTCGCCTCACAGGTCGCCGGCGTGCTGGTGCTGCGCTACGTGATGCGGCTCGAGCCGGCGGCGTCGATGCCGGTCCCGGCGCTGGCAGCCCTCGTCGGGCCGACGATCGACCGGTACCTCACCGGGCCGCTGCCCGGGCGCTCCTGAGAGCGCGCCGAGGGCTCGTCGTGCACTGCGGGTCGAAGGTCCTTGTGCTGGCGCGCGGAGAGGTCCACTATTCATCACATGGGGAATAACTCCACGGCGCCGGCCATCGCGATCCGCGGGCTGCGCGTCGTCCGTGGCAGCAACCACGTCATCGAGGGGCTGGACCTCGCCGTCCCCGCGGGTCAGGTCGTCGGGCTGCTCGGCCCCAGCGGCAGCGGCAAGACGACGCTGATGCGTTCGGTCGTCGGGGCGCAGGTCGTCGCCGGCGGCACCATCGAGGTGTTCGGGCAGCCGGCCGGCAGTGCCGCGCTGCGCCGGCGGGTCGGGTACACCACGCAGTCGCCGAGCGTGTACGCGGACCTGACGGTCGGGGAGAACCTGCGGTACACGGCGTCGATCCTGCGCGTGGACGGCGACGTGGTGGCCGCCACACTGGCCGATGTCGGCCTCGCGGGCTTCGAGAAGCGGATCGTGCGCACCCTGTCTGGCGGCGAGCTGTCGCGGGTGTCGCTCGCTGTCACGCTGCTGGGCCACCCCGACCTGCTGGTGCTCGACGAGCCCACCGTCGGCCTGGACCCGGTGCTGCGCCGCGACCTCTGGCAGCTGTTCGGCCGGCTGCGGGACGCCGGCGCGAGCCTGCTGGTGTCCAGCCACGTGATGGACGAGGCGGTGCGCTGCGACCGCCTGATCCTCATGCGCAACGGCGCGATCCTCGCCGACGGCACCCTCGCGGAGCTGCTGGAGCGCACCGGCGCCGCCGACGCGGAGGGCGCCTTCCTCCACCTCGTCGACCAGGCGAACGCCGCCGAAGGGGGTGTGGCTGCGTGACCGCCTCGCTCACCTTCGCCACCGCGCGCCGCGTGCTGGCTCAGCTGCGTCACGACCCGCGCACGATCGCCCTGCTGCTCTTCGTGCCGATGGTGCTGCTCGGCCTGGTCGCCTGGATGTTCCACGACAGCCCGGTCCCGGTGATCGACACCTTCGGCCCGGTGCTCGTCGGATTCTTCCCGCTGCTGGTGATGTTCATCGTCACGAGCGTCGCGACGCTGCGGGAACGCACCGGCGGCACGCTCGAGCGGCTGATGACGATGCCGATCGGCAAGGGCGACTTCGTCGTCGGCTACGCCCTGGCCTTCGCCGTGATGGCGCTGGTCCAGGCCGTGGTCGTCGTGTGCTGGGCGATCTGGGTGTGCGGCATGGACGTCGCCGGGCCGCTCTGGC
>CAZFTZ010000095.1:0-7357 GCA_964521875.1 uncultured Cellulomonas sp.
GGCGACAGTCGTTCTCGTGCTGCCCAGGCTCCGCGCGAAACCGCAGGTCAAGTTCGTGCTTCGCGACTACCGCGTGTCCGGCGGCCGTCAACGGCCTTCGTGCGCCCGTGAGACAACTTCACTCAAGCAGATACCCAGAACGCATGTTCGAAGCCTACCCCGCCACACCCCCACACCACAACCACGAAACACCACCTGATCAGGTGAAACACGCGACCACGAACCCGGCCGGGCGGCGTCTCACCAACCCCCGCTACCCTCGCCCCATGACCGCCACCGCACTCATCCTCGACGACCCCGCCACCGATCCGTTCGCCGTCGCCAGGCAGGCTGCCGAGGTGATCGCCGCACGCTCCGGCGTCGCCCGCCACGACGTCGCGCTCGTCCTGGGCTCCGGCTGGGGCGGTGCGGCGGACCTGCTCGGCGAGACGATCGCCGAGCTCCCGGCCACCGAGGTCCCCGGCTTCTCGACCCCTGCCGTCGTCGGCCACACCGGCACGCTCCGTTCGGTGCGCTACCAGTCGCAGGACGGCACCACCAAGCATGCGCTGGTCCTCGGCGCTCGCACCCACTTCTACGAGGGTCTCCGGGTCCGCCGCGTCGCGCACGGCGTCCGCACCGCCGCGGCGGCCGGCGCCACCACCCTCGTCCTCACCAACGGCTGCGGCGGCATCGACCCCTCCTGGGGCCCCGGCACCCCCGTCCTCATCAGCGACCACATCAACCTCACCGGCGCCTCGCCGCTGGAGGGGGCGACCTTCGTCGACCTCACCGACCTGTACTCGGCGCGGCTGCGGGCTCTCGCGCACCAGGTCGACGCCGGCCTCGCCGAAGGCGTCTACGTGCAGTTCCGCGGCCCGCACTACGAGACGCCGGCGGAGGTGGAGATGGCGCGGCGGATGGGCGGCCACCTGGTCGGCATGTCCACCGCGCTGGAGGCGATCGCGGCGCGCCAGGTCGGTCTGGAGATCCTCGGCGTCAGCCTCGTCACCAACCACGCGGCCGGCGTCACCGGCGAGAAGCTGTCGCACACCGAGGTGCTCGCCGCCGGCGCCGCGGCCGGCCCGCGCATCAGCGCGCTGCTCGCCCAGGTGATCCGCCGGTTCTAGCGGGCCCGACGAGCACTCGGACGACTCAGGCCGCCACGACGGGGTTCTCGCCCGTCACCGGCAGCTCGCCGAACGCGTCGCGCGTCACCGCGTGCAACCCGAGGCGGCGACCCAGCGGCGCTGCGGCGTCGATCACCGTGCGCCACAGCACGACGAGCCGCTGGTGCAGGTCGGCACGCCCGGACAGCAGCGCCGAGTACGCGTGCACCCCGGACAGGTACGGCTGCACGGTCGCCCCGAGCTCCGTGGGGTCGAGCCGGTCAGCGATGTCGCCGGCCTCCTGGGCGCGGGCGAACAACCCGGACACCTGCTCGATCCAGCCGCGGTAGTGGTCGGCGACCGCCGGCTCCAGGAGCGCCAGCTCCAGCGACAGCCGCGACCCGGCGCGCATCATCGGGTCGGTCATCATCTGGTCGGCGATCGCACGGGAGCTGTGGATCAGTGCCTCGAGCGGCCCGTGCCGCAGCAGCGCGTGGTCGAGGGCTGCCACCATGCGGCGGTCCTGCTCGTCGATCACGGCGCGGGCCAGGTCCTCCTTGTGCCGGAACAGGCTGCGCAGCACCCGCAGGTCGGTGCCCGCCTCGGCCGCGATCTCCTTGAGCGACGCCGCCGCGAAACCGACGCGGTCGAACGCCCGCGCGGCGGACTCGACGACGGCGTCGTGGTGCTCGGCGCCACGAGGCGCCCGAGGTGCCCGGGGGGCGCGTCCGGTCCGTGCGGTCATAGCCTTGCCCTTCGCCGAGTTCCGGTCCTGACGAGGCCGACCGTAGCCGGAAATGTCCGATTTGCCCGGATGGCACGGGCGAACTTCACCCACGAACGCCTCAGCTGTCACCCGGTCGGCCCAACGAGGCGCCGGGCAGCGCGACTAATGCGGGCTCACCATGCCGTCGGCCGCTGCGACAGCCTCCTCGTCGAGCATCGCCACCGGACAGCGCCCACGATAGCCGCGCGCCTCTGCCGCGGCTGCCGGTCCCGGGCGCGGACCTCCGCCCAACGAGCGCACCGCTCGCAGATCGATAGGTTGACCACCATGACCGGCAAGCACGCCTGGGACCCCGAGCAGGTCACGGCCTGGATCGACGACGATCCCGACGCCACGACCCGCGACGAGCTCACCAGCCTCCTGACCTCCGCCCAGCAGGGCGACGACGCCGCCCGCCGCGACCTCGTCGACCGCTTCTCAGGTCTGCTGCAGTTCGGCACCGCCGGCCTGCGTGGCGCCCTCGGCGGCGGCCCCAACCGGATGAACCGCGCCGTGGTCATCCGCGCCGCGGCCGGCCTGGGCGCGTACCTGAAGGGCGATCTGCCCGACGAGCGCCCGCGGGTCGCCATCGGCTACGACGCGCGCCACCGCAGCGCCGACTTCGCCCACGACTCCGCCGCCGTTCTCACCGCCGCCGGGTGCGACGTGCTGCTGCTGCCGCGCCCGCTGCCGACACCGGTGCTCGCGTTCGCCGTGCGCCACCTGCAGGCCGACGCCGGGATCATGGTCACCGCGTCGCACAACCCCGCGGCGGACAACGGCTACAAGGTCTACCTGGGTGGACGCGCCGTCACCGGCCCCGGTCAGGGGGCGCAGATCGTGCCGCCGATGGACGCCGCGATTGCCGCGAGGATCGCCGCCGTCGAGTCCGTCGCCGCCACGCCGAGGGCCGACGAAGGCTGGACGGTGCTCGGCGAGGAGGTCCTGGACGCCTACGTCGAAGCCGTCGTCGCACTGGCGGCGCACGGTGAGTCCGCGGCCGGCCGAGCCGCGGGGCTGCGCGTCGTCCTCACCCCCATGCACGGCGTCGGAGGCGCCGTCGCGACCCGGGTCCTGGCGCAGGCCGGGTTCACCGACGTCACGCTCGTCCCGCAGCAGGCCGAGCCGGACCCGGACTTTCCCACTGTCGCGTTCCCCAACCCCGAGGAGCCGGGCGCCCTCGACCTCGCGCTCGCGCTCGCTCGCGAGAAGCAGGCCGACCTCGTGCTCGCACTCGACCCGGACGCCGACCGCTGCTCCGCGGCCGTCGTCGACCCGCACACCGGCGACTGGCGCCAGCTCCATGGCGACGAGGTCGGCGCCCTGCTCGGCGCGGACGCGGCGGCGACCGCACAGGAGGGCACCCTCGCGGCGTCGATCGTCTCCTCGCGCCTGTTGTCGAGGATCGCGGCCTCGTCGGGCCTCGGCTTCGCCGCGACCCTCACCGGGTTCAAGTGGATCTCGCGCACCGACGGGCTCGTCTTCGGCTACGAGGAGGCGCTCGGCTACTGCGTCGCCCCGGCGCTGGTGCGCGACAAGGACGGCATCAGCGCCTCGCTGCGCGTCGCGACGCTGGCCGCCGCGCTGAAGACGGAGGGCCGCGGGCTGGTCGACGAGCTCGACGCGATCGCCCGCCGCCACGGCCTGTACCTCACCGGGCAAGTGGCGGCACGGTTCGACGACCCGGCGAAGATCGCCGCCGTCATCGAGCGGCTGCGCACCGCGGCGCCTGCGACCCTCGCGGGCTCCCCCGTCACCGTCGTCACGGACCTGTCCGAGGGCGTCGACGGCCTGCTCCCGACGGACGGCTTCCGGCTGTTCACCGTGGCCGAGGACCGCGTCGTGGTGCGCCCCAGCGGCACCGAGCCGAAGGTGAAGTGCTACCTCGAGGTCGTCGTCCCGCTCGCCCCGGACGCGCCCGACGAGGCCGTCGCGAACGCCCGCGCCACCGCGCGTGCCCGCCTCGAGTCACTGGCCGACGACGTGCGGACCGCGCTCGACCTGCCGTCCAGCTGACGCGCCGGCACCGGTGACGTGCCCGGTGGAGCCGATCGACGCCGACCTGCCGGGGAAGGCGTCGAGCGGCTCCACCGGGGATCAGTAGGACGTGTCGGCCGCGACCTCGACGGGCTCCTCGTCGAGCCCCGCCAGGACCGCCGCCGTCGCCGAGATGCCCAGCCGCGTCGCGCCGGCGTTGATCATCGCGATCGCGTCGGCCGCGGTGCGGATGCCGCCGGACGCCTTGATGCCCAGCCGTCCGCCGATGGTCCCCGCCATGATGTCCACCGCTCGCACGGACGCACCGCCCGCCGGGTGGAACCCGGTCGACGTCTTGACGAAGTCGGCACCGGCCGCGGCGGCGGCGCGGCAGGACTCGATGATCTCGTGGTCGGACAGTGCGGCGGTCTCGAGGATCACCTTGAGCACCGTCGGGTGCGGCGCGGCGGCGCGCACGGCGAGGATGTCCGCCTCGACGTCGGCGAACCGGCGCTCCTTGGCGGCGCCGACGTCGATCACCATGTCGACCTCGTCGGCCCCGTTGGCGACCGCCTGCTGTGCCTCCGCGGCCTTGACCTGCGAGGTGTGCTTGCCGGACGGGAAGCCGACCACCGTGGTGACGCGCACCTTGCGCGCCCCGGCGTCGTCCGTCGGGACGTCCAGCGGCAGGAACGACGGCGACACGCACACCGAGTAGGCGCCCAGCCGGACGGCCTCGGCGACCGCCTTGTCGACGTCCGCCCGCGTCGCCTCGGGCTTGAGCAGGGTGTGGTCGACGAAGTTCGCGAGCGCCGCCGCGTCGAGCGGGCGGTGGCTGCTCTCGAGGGTGATGTCGTGGTTCATGCGATGTGCCTCCCGCCGGCGGCCCGGGCGTACCGGGGCGTGATGATCTCGTCGATGAGTGCGGTCCGTGCGTCCTCGTGGACGAACGCGTGGTGCGCGGCGGTCAGGGTGACCTGCCGCAGGTCCGCCAGGGTCCAGCCGGCGTGCTCGACGAGCGCGGCGAACTCGGCGCTCATCGACGTGCCGGACTGCAGGCGGTTGTCGGTGTTGACCGTCACGGCGAAGCCGAGACGGAGCAGGTGCGTGATCGGGTGCTCGGCGATCGACGCCGCGCCGCCGGTGTGGACGTTGCTCGTCGGAGCGACCTCGAGGGCGAGCCGGCGGTCGCGTACCCAGTGCGCCAGCGGGCCGAGCCGGTCGCCGTCGACGTCGTCGGCGATCCGGATGCCGTGGCCCAGCCGGCACGCGCCCACCCGCAGCGCGCCCGCGATCGACCGGAGCCCGTCGGCCTCGCCGGCGTGCACCGTCGCCGGCAGCCACCCCTCGCGCACCATCTGGAACGCCTTGGCGTGCTGCTCGGCCGGGAACCCGGCCTCGGGTCCGGCGATGTCGAAGCCGACCACCCCACGGTCGCGGTACGCCACCGCGAGCGCGGCGACCTCCTCGTCGTGGTCGGCCTGGCGCATCGCCGCCAGCAGGCCGCGCACGACGATCGTCCGGCCCCGTCCCGCAGCGGCCCGCACGCCCTCGTCGAACCCCTCGAGGACGGCATCGACCACCTGATCGAGCGTCAGCCCTCGCTCGGTGTGCAGCTCGGGGGCGAACCGCTGCTCGGCGTACACGACGCCGTCGTCGGCCAGGTCCTCGACCGCCTCCCGCGCGACCCGGCGCAGCCCATCGGCGGTCTGCATCACCCCGGCCGTGTGCGTGAACGTCTCGAGGTAGCGCTCCAGCGACCCGGAGTCGGAGGCGGCACGGAACCACGCACCGAGCTCGGCGGGATCGGTGGTCGGCAGCGGGTGCCCCAGGTCGGCGGCGAGGTCGACGACCGTCGCCGGGCGCAGCCCGCCGTCGAGGTGGTCGTGCAGCAGCACCTTCGGCAGGCCGGGGATCGCGGCCAGCAGGTCCCGCCGCCGGGCGCTGCCGGCGGGCGGGACCACGATGGACCCGTCGGGCGACTCGCTCGGGTCCGTCTGGCTCACCATGCGCTCACCGTAGTGCCCGGTCCCGACGTCGGTTCACTCGTCGGCCGGTTCGTCGTCGAGGTCGTCGTCCGGGCCGTCCACCACCGGCACCTCGGTGTCCTGGTCGACGACGTCCGCCTCGTTCGCGCGGTCCTCACGGTCCGCCCGCGGGAAGTCCGGGGCGTACTCCTCGGGGTCGGTCTCCACCTGGTCGGACGAGGCGTCCTCGTCGCCCAGGCGACGTGGCTCGTCGGGATCCACCGGCACCAGGCCGGCATCCCGCCAGGCGTCGGGCCCAGGAACGGTGCTCATGGCTGGCCCTCCTTCCGGCGTGCTCCTCGTCGAGCTCCCAGACCCCATCCTGACCCGGACCCCGGAACCGTGCCACCCCCACAGGTCCCTCGCCCGCCGAGCCTGCCACCCCCTACACTCGCGCCCTCGATCTCGCCGAGCACTGCCCTCGTTCCCGAGTGCGCCCGTCGTCTCGCTGGCGTTGGGAGGACGAGTACGGGGGGCCGGCGCTCGAGGGCGGGCGTGCGGCGTGGGCGCCGGCGCGTCGCCGCCGGCGCGCGGTCGGGGTGTCAGGCGATGCGGCCGAGGATGAGGGGACGGGTCCGCGGCGCCTCGTCGCGCACGACGAACGTGCCAGCCAGAGCCTCGGTGGCACGGACGAACCGGTCGGGGGTGTCGGTGTGCAACCGCGCCAGCACCTGGCCGGCGACGACCCGCTCCCCCGGCTTGGCGAGCAGCTCCACGCCGGCACCGGCCTGCACCGGGTCCTCCTTGCGGGCGCGCCCGGCACCGAGCCGCCACGCGGCGACGCCGACCGCCATGGCGTCCACCTCGGCGAGCACGCCGGTCGAGGCGGCACGGACCTCCTCGGTGTGGCGCGCCACCGGCAGCGGCGCGTCCGCGTCGCCACCCTGGGCACGGATCATCGACCGCCACACGTCCATCGCACGGCCGTCGGCCAGGGCCGCCGCGGGGTCCTCGTCGGGCCGACCCGCGGCGGCGAGCATCTCCCGTGCCAGCGCGACGGTGAGCTCGACGACGTCCGCCGGACCGCCGCCGGACAGCACCTCGAGCGACTCCCGGACCTCCAGCGCGTTGCCCGCCGTCAGTCCCAGCGGGGTGTCCATGTCGGTGAGCAGCGCGACCGTCCTCACCCCCGCGTCCGTGCCGAGGGCGACCATCGTCTCCGCGAGCTCGCGCGCCCGCGCCTCGTCGTGCATGAACGCGCCGGAGCCCACCTTGACGTCCAGCACCAGCGCGCCGGTGCCCTCCGCGATCTTCTTGCTCATGATCGAGCTGGCGATCAGCGGGATCGCCTCCACGGTGCCCGTGACGTCGCGCAGCGCGTAGAGCTTGCGGTCGGCCGGGGCCAGGCCGGACCCCGCCGCGCAGATCACCGCGCCGACGTCGCGAAGCTGCGCCAGCATCTCGTCGTTCGTCAGCGCCGCCTGCCAGCCGGGGATCGACTCCAGCTTGTCGAGGGTGCCGCCGGTGTGGCCCAGCCCCCGCCCGGACAGCTGCGGCAC
>CAZFTZ010000096.1:0-4155 GCA_964521875.1 uncultured Cellulomonas sp.
TCGACGTTCCAGGTGCTGCCGTGGCGCGGCGAGCGGCACGGCACCGCACGCATGTTCTGCGACCTGCTCACCCCGGACGGCGAACCGTCGCTCGCCGACAGCCGGCAGGTCCTCAAGCGCGCGCTGGACCGGGCCAGCGACCAGGGGTTCACCTTCTACACGCACCCCGAGGTCGAGTTCTACCTGTTCGAGGCGCCGGCCGACCCGACGAAGGAGCTCGTGCCCGTCGACCAGGGCGGCTACTTCGACCACGTGCCGCGTGGCACCGCGCACGACTTCCGGCGCGCCGCGATCACCATGCTGGAGTCGATGGGCATCTCGGTCGAGTTCTCGCACCACGAGGCCGGACCGGGCCAGAACGAGATCGACCTGCGCTACGCCGACGCGCTGACCACCGCGGACAACATCATGACGTTCCGCACGGTGGTCAAGGAGGTGGCGCTGGAGCAGGGCGTGTTCGCGTCGTTCATGCCCAAGCCGCTGGCGGCGAACCCCGGCTCCGGCATGCACACGCACCTGTCGCTGTTCCAGGGTGACAAGAACGCGTTCCACGAGCCGTCCGCCGACCTGGAGCTGAGCAAGGTGGGGCGGCAGTTCATCGCCGGCCTGCTGCACCACGCGCCGGAGATCACGGCCGTCACCAACCAGTTCGTCAACTCCTACAAGCGGCTGTGGGGCGGGGCCGAGGCGCCGAGCTACATCTGCTGGGGCCACAACAACCGCTCCGCGCTGGTCCGCGTCCCGCTGTACAAGCCGGGCAAGGGCAACTCCAGCCGCGTCGAGTACCGCGCGCTCGACTCGGCCGCCAACCCGTACCTCGCGTTCGCGGTGCTGCTCGCGGCGGGCCTGTCCGGCATCGAGCACGGCTACGACCTGCCGGAGGGTGCCGAGGACGACGTCTGGGAGCTGACCGACGCAGAGCGCCGCGCGCTGGGCATCGACCCGCTGCCGACCTCGCTCGAGGCCGCGCTCGACGTCATGGAGCGGTCCGAGCTGGTCGCCGAGACGCTCGGCGAGCACGTCTTCGACTACTTCCTGAAGAACAAGCACCAGGAGTGGCAGGAGTACCGCGCCCAGGTGACGCCGTTCGAGCTGCAGCGGTTCCTGCCGCTGGTCTGACCCGGTCCTGACATGGGCGTCCGGGACCGCGGCACGTCGCTCGCCGGCCGGCTGTCCCGGTCCGGCGTGTGGGACGTCGAGCGGGGCGAGCGGCTGGTCGCCGACCCCGCGCTGGTGGCTCTGCTGCCGCAGGGGCCCGACGAGCTGGTAGGCACCTTGGCGGACGTCGCGGACCCCGACGAGGCGCTGCTCACCCTGACGAAGCTCGCCACCGCGGTGCGCTCGGACCAGGAGCTGACGGCGCTGCTCGTCGGCGCGCTGGCCGAGGCCGGCGGCGCGAGGGACAGGCTGCTCAGGGTCGCGGGGGCGTCGCAGGCGCTGGGCCAGACGCTCGTCGCGCACCCCGAGAACCTTCGCGTGCTGCTCGACGAGGCGGCCGGCACCGGCGTGGACGTGCGGGAGGTCCGGGCCGAGCTGCTCACCGCCGTCGGCGCCGACCCGGACGCGCCGACGCCCGTCGCGACCGTCACCGGCTCGGCGGGCGTCGACGCGATGCGCCGCGCGTACCGCACCCGGCTGCTGCGGATCGCCGCCACCGACCTCACCGCCACCGACCCGCTGAGCCGGCTGCCCGGTGTCGCCGCCGCGCTGGCGGACCTCGCCGGTGCAGCGCTCGAGGCCGGGCTGGCGCTGGCGCGCGCCGACCTGCCCGACGGCGGGACAGGGGTGCGGCTCGCCGTCATCGGCATGGGCAAGGGCGGTGGACGGGAGCTGAACTACGTCTCCGACGTCGACGTCGTCTACGTCGCCGAGCCGGTCACCGGAACCTCCGAGTCGGAGGCGATGTCCGTCGGCGCCGCCCTCGCAGCGGGCCTGGCGCGGGCGTGCTCGACGCCCTCGGGGGAGCCGGCACTGTGGCCGGTCGACGCCGCGCTGCGACCGGAAGGCAAGGACGGCCCGCTGGTCCGCACGCTGGACAGCCACCGCGCCTACTACGAGCGCTGGGCCAAGACGTGGGAGTTCCAGGCGCTGCTCAAGGCGCGTCCGCTGGCCGGGGACGCCGAGCTGGGGCAGGCGTACGTCGAGATGGCGCAGCCGTTCGTCTGGGCGGCCGTCGGGCGGGAGAACTTCGTCGAGGACGCCCAGGCGATGCGCCGGCGCGTGGAGCAGCACGTCCCGCTGGACCAGGCCGACCGGCAGATCAAGCTCGGCGTCGGCGGGCTGCGCGACGTCGAGTTCACCGTCCAGCTGCTGCAGCTGGTGCACGGGCGGGCCGACGAGACCATCCGTTCGGGGTCCACGCTCACCGCGCTGTCGGCGCTGGCGGCCGCCGGGTACGTCGGGCGGGACCACGCCGCGCAGCTGTCGGTGTGCTACCGCTTCCTGCGGCTGCTGGAGCACCGGATCCAGATGTGGCGGATGCAGCGCAGCCACCTGATGCCCACCGCCGAGGCGGACCTGCGGCGGCTCGCACGCTCGGTCGGGATGCGTGCCGAGGGCCCGGAGGGGCTCGTCGAACGCTGGCGCGCGGTGCGCCGGGACGTGCGCCGGCTGCACGAGGAGCTGTTCTACCGGCCGTTGCTGCCCGCCACCGCGCGGCTCTCGGAGGCCGACGTCAGCCTGGCGCCGGAGGCTGCCCGCCAGCGCCTGGCCGCCATCGGGTACCGCGACCCGGCGGGGGCGAGCCGTCACATCGCCGCCCTCACCGAGGGCCTGTCCCGGCGCGCGGCGATCCAGCGTCAGCTGCTGCCGGTGATGCTCGGCTGGTTCGCGGACGGCCCGGACCCGGATGGCGGCCTGCTGGCGTTCCGCCGGCTGTCCGACGAGCTCGGGACCACGCACTGGTACCTCAAGCTGCTGCGCGACTCCGGGACCGCCGCGGAACGGCTGGCCCGTGTGCTGTCGACGTCCCGCTACGTCGCCGACGCCCTGACCCGGTCACCGGAGTCGGTGATCTGGCTCGACCAGGACGACGAGCTCGAGCCGCGCACGGCTGAGCGGCTGGCCGCCGAGGTGGACGCCGTGCTCACCCGTGCGGACGTCGCCGTGGACGCGGTGACGACTCTGCGCGCGCTGCGCCGCCGCGAGCTCGCCCGGACCGCGACCGCCGACGTGCTCGGCGTGACCACCGGCATCCGGGCCTCCCGGTCGCTCACCGTCGCGGCGGACGCGATCCTCGCGGGGGCGCTGCGCGTCGCGCGGTGGGAGGCGCGCGCGGAGCGTTCGCTGCCCGACGACCCCGCGGCGATGCTGGTCGTCGCGATGGGCCGGCTCGGCGGCGGGGAGGTCGGCTACTCGTCGGACGCGGACGTGCTGTTCGTGTACGACCCGGTGCCCGGCGCCGACCCGGTGCTGGCGCACGAGTACGCGATGGCGGCGGCGACGCAGCTGCGCGCGCTGCTCGGGGCCGTCGGCCCGGAGCCGCCGCTGGCGGTGGACGCGGACCTGCGTCCCGAGGGTCGCAACGGCCCGCTGGTGCGCTCGCTCGACTCCTACGCCGAGTACTACGGCCGGTGGCGCTCGGTGTGGGAGGCGCAGGCGCTGCTGCGCGCCCGCCCGGTGGCAGGAGAGCCCGAGCTGGCCGAGCGGTTCGTCGCGCTCGTCGAGCCGGTGCGGTACCCCTCCGGCGGCCTGGCGCCTGCCGACGTCCGGGAGGTGCGCCGCATCAAGGCTCGCGTCGAGGCGGAGCGGCTACCGCGCGGGCTCGACCCGTCGCGTCACCTCAAGCTGGGGCGGGGCGGCATCTCCGACGTCGAGTGGACGGCGCAGCTGCTCCAGCTCCAGCACGCGGCGGTGGTTCCGGGTCTGCGCACGACGACGACGCTCGGCGCCCTTGCTGCTGCGACGGACGCGGGCCTGCTGGCGCCCGACGACGCCGCGGTGCTCACCGAGGCGTGGGAGCTCGCCTCGCGGATCCGCGACGCCAACGTGCTGTGGACCGGCCGTGCCGACGGCCCGCACGCCGACGTGCTGCCGCACGACCGCGCCGCGCTGGCCGGCGTCGCGCGTGTCATGGGCCTGCCCGCGGGCTCGTCGGGCGAGCTGGAGGAGCGCTACCTGCGCACCGCACGCCGCGCGCGCCAGGTGGTCGAGCGC
>CAZFTZ010000097.1:0-4872 GCA_964521875.1 uncultured Cellulomonas sp.
TGGCCCCAAGGGCCGCAACGTCGTGCTGGAGAAGAAGTGGGGCGCGCCCACGATCACCAACGACGGTGTGAGCATCGCCAAGGAGATCGAGCTCGAGGACCCGTACGAGAAGATCGGCGCCGAGCTCGTCAAGGAGGTCGCCAAGAAGACCGACGACGTCGCCGGTGACGGCACGACCACGGCCACCGTGCTCGCTCAGGCTCTGGTCAAGGAAGGCCTGCGCAACGTCGCTGCCGGCGCCAACCCGATGGCGCTCAAGCGCGGCATCGAGAAGGCCGTCGAGGCCGTCACCGAGCAGCTGCTCGCGCAGGCCAAGGAGGTCGAGACCAAGGAGGAGATCGCCGCCACGGCCGCGATCTCCGCCGCCGACCAGGCGATCGGCGACCTCATCGCCGAGGCCCTCGACAAGGTCGGCAAGGAGGGCGTCATCACCGTCGAGGAGAGCAACGCCCTGGGCCTCGAGCTCGAGCTCACCGAGGGCATGCGCTTCGACAAGGGCTTCCTCTCGGCCTACTTCGTCACCGACCCGGAGCGCCAGGAGGCCGTCCTCGAGGACGCGTACATCCTGCTCGTCGAGTCCAAGATCTCGTCCGTCAAGGACCTGCTGCCGCTGCTGGAGAAGGTCATCCAGGCCGGCAAGCCGCTGTTCATCGTCGCCGAGGACGTCGAGGGAGAGGCCCTGGCCACCCTCGTCGTCAACAAGCTCAAGGGCACGTTCAAGTCGATCGCCGTCAAGGCCCCTGGCTTCGGCGACCGCCGCAAGGCGATGCTGCAGGACATGGCCATCCTCACCGGTGGCCAGGTCGTGTCCGAGACCGTCGGACTCAAGCTCGACTCGGTCGGCCTCGAGGTGCTCGGCCAGGCGCGCAAGGTCGTCGTCACCAAGGACGAGACCACGATCGTCGAGGGCGCGGGCGACGCGGCGCAGATCGCCGGCCGCGTCGGCCAGATCCGCCAGGAGATCGAGAACTCCGACTCCGACTACGACCGCGAGAAGCTCCAGGAGCGGCTCGCCAAGCTGGCCGGCGGCGTCGCCGTCATCAAGGCCGGTGCGGCGACCGAGGTGGAGCTCAAGGAGCGCAAGCACCGCATCGAGGACGCGGTGCGCAACGCCAAGGCGGCCGTCGAGGAGGGCATCGTCGCCGGTGGTGGCGTCGCGCTGATCCAGGCCGGCAAGACGGCCTTCGAGAAGCTCGAGCTGACCGGTGACGAGGCGACCGGCGCGCAGATCGTCAAGCTGGCGATCGAGGCCCCGCTCAAGCAGATCGCGGTCAACGCGGGCTACGAGGGTGGCGTCGTCGCGGAGAAGGTGCGCAACCTGCCGGTGGGCCAGGGCCTCAACGCCGCCACCGACGTGTACGAGGACCTGCTCGCGGCCGGCGTCGCCGACCCGGTGAAGGTCACCCGTTCCGCGCTGCAGAACGCCGCCTCGATCGCGGCGCTGTTCCTCACCACCGAGGCCGTCGTGGCCGACAAGCCCGAGAAGTCGGCGCCGGTGCCCGGCGGCGACGGTGGCATGGGCGGTGGGATGGACTTCTGATCCATCCCTGACGCAACGCCGAGGGGCCGGTCACCGATGGGTGGCCGGCCCCTTGCGTGCCCGCAGCCCGGAGGCGAGCAGCCGCCGGATCAGCTCGTTGCCGCTGACCTGCTGGGCGCCGAGTGCAACCAGGTCGGCATGCCGCTCCTGCGGGACGTCGTAGTGGTCGCGGTCGAACGACCGCCCCGGCAGGCCGGCACGCGCGGCGAACGCGTGCAGCTCGTCGTACGACGTGTCGCTGACCAGGTGGGCCCAGAGCGTGCCGTGCCGCGGCCAGATGGGCGAGTCGACGAGCACGGCCATCGCCGCAGGCTACGTCACGCGCGGGCGAACAGCCGCGAGGCCGCCTGCTCCGCCTGGCCGTAGGCGTCGGACGCGACGCGCATCGCCTGCGCGATCTGCGCCAGCGACTGCTCGACGCGCTGCTGCGTGGCGGTCCAGTCGGCCACGACGCCGGCGAAAGCGGTGGCGGCGGCGCCGCGCCAGCCCGCCTGCAGGTCCGTCAGCTGGCGCTGCATCGCCGCGACGTCCGACTGGATGGTTGCCGACCGCTGCTGGACCGCCGTGGCGGCCTGCGCCAGCAGCGCGACGTCGACCTGGTACTGACTCATCGCCCCTCCTCGTCCCCACCGTGCCGGCCGGTGCCCGCGTGGGCGGTGGGGTGCGGCGCGACGCTAGGCGGATGGCCGGGGGTCGTCGGGCGCCCGACGAGAGACCGGTGCGGGCTGGTCGGACGCGGCGGGCTGTGGAGGGTTCGCGGCGCGCCGTCAGCGCGACTTGGGGATGACGGAGACCGCGGGGCGGATCGGTTCGGTGATGCGCGTGATCGCCGTCGGTCCGGTCGTCGGGCCCTGTCCTGTCGCAGTCTCGCCCGTCGGCGCGGGACTCGCCGGGCTAGTCGGGCCGGCCGGGGCTTGCGGCTGCTGGCCGGTCGTCGGAGGCACCGCCGCGCCGTCGCCGGCCTCCTGGGCGTCCAGCTTGGCCAGCTCCTTCTCGACCCGGGCCAGCTCGGCGCTGACGTTCTGCCGTGCCGGCTCCTCCCACCGCTCCGAGAGCGGGGAGACGAACAGCGAGGTCCGGGCCAGCAGCTTGCGCAGGATGCGCTGGCGGGCGCGCAGGAAGTCGCGCTGCGGGATGTGCGCGTACTCCTCGCGGAGCCCCTCGATGTAGGCCTTGTAGCGCTGCGGCTCGACGGCGAGCATCCCGAGGTCGGCGTCGCACAGCACGGCGCTGTCCGGGTCGTTCGGGTCGGGCGTGTGCCGGGCCAGGTGCATCACCAGGTCGTGGACGCGGCGGGCGCGTGCCTCGGGCACGCCGAGCGCGACGAGCTCGCGCTGCGCGACATCGGCACTGGCCTCCTCGTCCTCGCCACCCTTGTTCGCGTGCGTGGCGGCGAGGTCGGACGCGAACACCGCGCCGTGGTAGAAGCCGGCGAGGCGGACCAGGTCCGGCTCGTGCGTCTCCTCGGTCAGCTCGTCGACGCGCGCGAGCACCGACAGCAGGTGCTTGAGGTTGTGGAACCGGCGCTCGGGGGCGCTCCAGCGGGCGATCAGCGCTTCGCCTGCGGTGCGGATCTCCTCGGGTTGTGCCGTCCCTCCGACTGCCTGGACACTGCGGACGAAGGCTGGCAACAGCCACTGTGGCGCTTCGTATGCGCCCATGGGACAGACCTCACCGACGGTTCACACGGACTGCTCCATCGTAACTTCAGTTGGACACCGGTCCGGACGGCACGACGACACGCACGGTGGTGCCACCGCCCGGGGTCTCGCTCAGTGAGACGTGACCGCGGTGGGCTGCGACGATGGCGGCGACGATCGCCATGCCCAGTCCGGCCCCCCCGGACTCGCGGGTGCGCGAGGCGTCCACGCGGTAGAACCGCTCGAACACGCGGGCGGCGTGCTGCGGGTCGATGCCGGGGCCGTGGTCGCGCACCTCGAGGACGCCGACGCCGTCGGTGGCGCCCACCGCGATCTCCACCGGCGTGCCGGCGGGCGTGTGCCGCACCACGTTCCCGACGAGGTTGGCGACCACCTGGCGCAGCCGGGCGTCGTCGCCGGTGACCACCACCGGGCCGCCGGCCGGGGCCGGGCCGAGCGGGACCAGCTTCGCAGGACGGTTCGGGTCCAGGGCGTGCAGGTCGCTCACCGCGTCGGCGGCCAGCACGGTCAGGTCGACCGGTTCGTGCGCGACCGGCCGGCCCTCGTCGAGCCGCGCCAGCAGCAGCAGGTCCTCGACGAGCGTGCCCATCCGGGTGGCCGAGCCCTCGATGCGGCGCATCGTGTCGGCGACCTGCTCCGGCTCGCTCGTCGCGCCCATCCGGTACAGCTCGGCGTAGCCGCGGATGGTCGCCAGCGGGGTGCGCAGCTCGTGCGAGGCGTCGGCGACGAACCGGCGCATCCGCGCCTCGGACGCGGTACGGACGCCGAAGGCGTGCTCGATCTGGGCGAGCATGCCGTTGAGCGAGGCGGCCAGGCGGCCGACCTCGGTGGTCTCCGGCAGCGCGGGCACCCGGCGGGACAGGTCGCCGGCGGCGATCGCGGCGGCGGTGTCCTCGATCCGGGCCAGGGGCTTGAGCGATCGTCGGACCGCCCAGCCGGCGGCGAGCGCCCCGAGCAGCAGGATGCCCAGGCCGGACAGCAGCAGCACCGCGACCATGGTGCGGGTGGTGTCCTGCGCGCCGGACAGAGGGAGGGCGACGACGACGGAGCCGCCGTAGTTCGTCGTCGCGAACGCGATCACCCGCCAGCGCGAGCCGGCGCGATCGGACGAGACGGTGAACGGCTCGTTGTGGCGAGCGGTGGCCTGGTCCGCCGTCATGTCGGGGATCTGCGGCGTGCCGTACGTCGCCCGCGCCGAGTTCGTCAGCCACGGGATCTCGCTGTCGCCCACCTGGAGGCGCACGTAGTAGTCGCTCGGGCCCACCGGGGTCTGGCTCCACCAGTTCGAGGCCTGCGCCTGGGCGATCTGGTAGCCCTCGGTGCGCAGCTTGTCGTCGATCTGCGCGACGAGCGAGCGCTGCAGCAGCGTCGCGCTCGTCACGCCGGCGAGCACCAGCCCGGCGCCCAGCAGCACCGTGATGAGCACGACGAGGCGGGCGCGCAGCGGGATCCGCCCGGCGAACGCGGACCAGCGAGCGCGAGCGGCCGCCCGGCGGGACGGTGCGACTGCCGCCTGTGGGTGGACTTCTCCGCTCGCGGTGCGGATTTCTCCACCCGCAACGGCCCCGGCGGGTGTGGCCGGCGCCGTCGGTGGTCCCGGCGTGAGCGGTCCGGAGCCGGAGGGTGCGGACGGTCCCGGCACGGCGACGACTGCCGGCGGCACCTGCCGGT
>CAZFTZ010000098.1:0-10752 GCA_964521875.1 uncultured Cellulomonas sp.
CCGCTTGGTCGGGATGGCCGTGTTGCGCTCGATCAGCCTGGTCATCACGCCGCCCTTGGTCTCGATGCCGAGTGACAGCGGGGTGACGTCGATGAGCAGCACGTCCTTGCGGTCGCCCTTAATGACGCCTGCCTGCAGCGCGGCGCCGACGGCGACGACCTCGTCCGGGTTGACGCCCTTGTTCGGCTCCTTGCCGCCGGTCAGCTCGGTGACGACGTCGGTGACCGCGGGCATCCGGGTGGAGCCGCCGACGAGCACCACGTGGTCGATGTCCTCCACCTTGATCCCGGCGTCGCGGATGACGGCCTGGAACGGCGCCTTGGTGCGGTCGAGCAGGTCCTGCGTCATCTGCTGGAACTGCGCGCGGGTCAGCTTCTCGTCCAGGTGGACCGGACCGTTCTCGCTCATCGACAGGTACTGCAGGGAGATGTTGGTGCTGGTCGCGGAGGACAGCTCCTTCTTCGCCTGCTCGCTGGCCTCGCGCAGCCGCTGCAGCGCGATGCGGTCCTTGGACAGGTCGACGCCGGTGGAGTTCTTCACCTGGCCGACGAGCCAGTCGACGATCCGCTGGTCCCAGTCGTCACCACCGAGGTGGTTGTCGCCGGACGTGGCGCGGACCTCGATCGTCGAGAAGCCGTCGTCGTCCTTGCCCACCTCGAGCAGGGACACGTCGAACGTGCCGCCGCCGAGGTCGAAGACCAGGATCAGCTCGTCCTCCTTGCCGCGCTCGAGCCCGTAGGCGAGCGCGGCCGCGGTCGGCTCGTTGATGATGCGCAGCACGTTGAGGCCGGCGATGGTGCCGGCGTCCTTGGTGGCCTGCCGCTGGGCGTCGTTGAAGTACGCCGGGACGGTGATGACGGCGTCGGTGATCGGCTCGCCGAGGTAGGCCTCGGCGTCGCGCTTGAGCTTGCCGAGGATGCGGGCGCTGATCTCCTGCGGCGTGTAGGTCTTGTCGTCGATCTTCGCGGTCCAGTCCGTGCCCATGTGGCGCTTGACGGACGTGATGGTGCGGTCGACGTTCGTCACGGCCTGGCGCTTGGCGATCTCGCCGACGAGCACCTCACCGGTCTTGGAGAACGCGACGACGGACGGCGTCGTGCGCGACCCCTCCGCGTTGGCGATGACCGTGGGCTCGCCGCCCTCGAGAGTCGCGACCACCGAGTTGGTGGTGCCGAGGTCGATCCCGACTGCTCGTGCCATGTCTGTGTGCCTTCCTTGCTCCGGGTGTCCGGGTATTGAGTCGAACCGGCTCAAGTCTGCGGGCGGGATCCCGCGCGCGCAAGTTCGAGCGACGCAACTTGAGTCTGTTGGGCTCAACTCTCGATACCGCGGATGTGTTCCCGATGGGCCCGGGTCCCGCGGCGCCGTTTTGTCTACTTGTCAGACAATCTTGCGATCCCCTACTGTCCAGAAGGTCAGCACAAGGGCAAACCCGTCGCGAGGCGGGGACGCAAAGCCACGGGGCCCTCGCGGCCGGCCGGGTTGCCGAGACGGACCGGGGACTCATGGACCAGCACGACTCCCACGACCAGCCTCCACCTGCCGCGCCGGCACGGCACCTGAGCGCGTGGGCCCGCATCGCCGCCGCGCGCGCCACGGCGTCCTGGGTGCCGACGCAGGACTCGCCGGACGCCTGACCCGATCCCCGGCCGCACCCGGGTCACGACCGGCCGAACAGCGCCATCGCCTCGTCGAGCCGGGCCCGCGCCCAGTCGTACTGCGCGCTGTCCGTGTGGCCGCGGTAGACCGTCTCGATCACCATCACCAGCGCCAGGTGCAGGCAGCAGAGCCGGCGTCGCACCTGCTGGCTCGGCGTCAGCGTCGTCCAGCCGTACCCGCGCATGAACGCCGACGAGTCGCCGTAGGCGGGTAGCTGCGAGCCGGTGAACCCCGCCTCCATCACCGGGTCGCCGTACAGCGCCCGCTCGTGGTCGACCAGCCCGACGATCGCGCCCTCGCGCACGATGACGTTGAGGTCCCACAGGTCCCACTCGACGAACCGCGGCTGGGTGACGTCGTCGAGCACGCGGGCGTGCCCGGCGACCACCGACCGCACCGCCTTGTAGTCCCGGCCGAGGTCGACGCCACGAGCCTCGCCGTCGCGCAGCACGTCCTCGACCATGCCGGTGAAGACCCGCCGCCACGACGCGACCCCCGGACCGGCCAGCGGGCCGAACCAGCCGCCCCGGATCTCGTTGAGCTCGCGGTTGGCCGCGCCGAGCGCCTCCTCGTAGCCGGTGCGGACCGCCGGATCGAGCTGGTCCCGGACGACACCGAGGTTGTCCCCCTCGACGAACGGCATGGCGAACCAGTCGGCGTCGACGATCTCGTGCGTCAGGTCGGCGAAGTCGACGGCCGGCACCGGGACCCGGGTGCGCTCGGCGATCAGCCGAAGGGCGGCCAGCTCGGTCCGCATCGCGCCGCGCTCGTACGTCATCACCGTCACGTTCGCCGGCGGTGCGATCTTCAGCACGACCTCGCGGCCGTCCGCCAGGGTCAGCCGGTAGGCGACGTTGAACCAGCCGTGCCCCAGCTCCTCGGCCCATGTCTCACCGGGCCCGGACGGGGCGAGGGCGGCGCCGTACGCGCGCTGGGCCATCGCCCGGAGCGTGGCCGTGCTCTGACGGTTCTTGGTGATGCTCTCCACGTGACCTGCGCTCCTTGCGACTGGTCCGTGGCACCACGCCTCGTCGGCCGGTGCCCCGCGAGCAGGCTAGGTACTGCGTGGCTTCCGGTCATGGGTGCTTGGTCACCGAGCTGCCGGCTACGACAGCCGGACGGTCTCCGCCCGTGGTGGCCGGCGGGGGGACGGCAAGCCGTCCAGCGCGCGCACCCGCGGCACGTCGTCACCCCTCGGCTCCGGGCGCCCGCAGACGAAGCCCTGGATCTCCGTGCAGCCCTCGAGGTGCGCGCGGTCGAACTGGGCCCAGGTCTCCACACCCTCCGCCACCGTGGTCGCGCCGAACGCCCGGCCGAGCGCGGCGACACCGCGCACCACGGCCGCGACGTCGGGCCGGTCCACCGCGTCACGGACGAAGGACCCGTCGATCTTGATCTTGTCGAACGGGAACGCCCGCAGGTTCGCCAGCGACGAGTACCCGGTGCCGAAGTCGTCGAGCGCGACGCGGACGCCCGCCTGCCGCAGCTCGTGCAGCTCGGCGACACCGGCCTCCACCTGGCCGAGCAGTGCCGTCTCGGTCACCTCGACCTCGAGTCGCCCGGCCGGCAGACCGGTCTCCGCCAGCACGGCGCGCACGGTCGGCACCAGCGATCCCTTGCCCAGGTGCTCGGCCGAGACGTTCACCGCCACCCGCACCTCGTCGTCCCACTCGACCGCGGCGCGGCAGGCGCGGGCCAGGACGAACCCGTCGAGCAGCTCGATCAGGCCGCTCTGCTCGGCGACCGGGACGAACTCGCCCGGCGGGATCCAGCCGCGGGCCTCGTCGTGCCACCGGACGAGCGCCTCGCGCGCGGTCACCCGGCGCGTCGCGGCGTCGACGATCGGCTGGTAGAAGACGAACATCCGGTCGCTGTCCGCCAGTGCCGCGCGCAGCGCCGACTGCAGCTCCACGCGGTCGGTGATCCGCTGCTCCATGCTCGGCTCGAACGTGCGCACGGTCCCCGCCCCGACGGCCTTCGCGGCGTACAGCGCGATGTCAGCGCGCGCCAGCAGGGTCGCGGAGTCCGTGCCGTGGTCGGGCGCGACCGCGACGCCGACCGAGGCGCCGATGCGCACGTCCCGGACGGCGCCGAGCTGGTAGGGCGCGGACAGCGTCGCCACCAGGGCTTGCGCGAACGCCTCCGCCGGCTGGTCGGCCGCGCCCGACAGCACCGCGAACTCGTCCCCGCCGAGCCGGCCGACCGCGCGGGCCGGACCGCTGCAGGCCTCGTCGAGGCGGAGCGCCACCTGCCGGAGCAGGGCGTCGCCGGCCCGGTGACCGAGCATGTCGTTCACCGTCTTGAACCCGTCGAGGTCCACGAAGAACACGTCGACGCCCCCCGGCCCGGCCAGGACGGCGTCCAGCTGCTCGCTGAAGGTGGTGCGGTTCGCCAGGCCGGTCAGCGGGTCGTTGCGCGCCAGGTCGCGGATGCGCTCCTCGGCCGCGACTTCCTTGGTGACGATCTCCCACGTGACCATCGGCCCCAGGTAGCCGCCGTCCACGTCCGTCACCGCCGAGATCTGCACCTCGATCAGCTCCGGGCCCAGCGGCAGCCTCACGGTGCGCGGCAGCAGCGTGCGGTCCACGACCAGCTGGTACTTCAGGTCCGCGGCGACGTGGAAGGCCTCGATCGAGCTGCCGACGAGGTCGTCGGCCGCGACCGGGAGGAAGCCCTCGAGGGACCGGAAGAGCCGCAGGCACGCCCCGTTGACGTAGCTGATGCGGAACGTCTCCGGGTCGACCGTCATCACGGCGATCGGCATGTCGTCGATCATCCGCAGCAGCCGGCGCTGCTCCCGCTCTCGTCGGCCCGCCTCCACCTGGGCGTGCACCATGCGGGAGAAGTCACGGTTCTGGATGACCACCACGACCATCGCCACCAGCGTGACGACCGCCGAGTTGACCGCGGTCATCACCGGGGCGCGCCCGCCGGCGTGCACGAAGAACACGACGATCGGGACGCCGCCGGCCAGCCCGACGACGAGCGCCGCGCGCGACGAGTGGATCAGGCAAAACATGCTCGTCACCAGCGACGTCGTCAGGTAGAGCCCGATCTGCAGCCGCGCCCAGGAGTCGCCGTACGGGAAGAGGGAGAACGTCCACAGCGGGAAGGTCAGGGCGAGCATCCCCGCCACGACGTCGGCGTGCAGCAGCTGTCGCCGTGCGCTCTCCGCGGTCGGCCGGACGTTCCACCGACGCCACCAGACCAGCACCCGCTGCGCGCACAGCAGCGTGAACGGGACGGCGATGCCCACCGTGCGCCACCACGGCGCGAGCGGCAGGAAGGTGACCGTCAGGGTCCAGGTGTTGGACACCAGGACGACGTACAGCAGCGGGATCTGCCGGGACAGCGCGGCGAACCGCGCGGTGCGCACCTCGGGGGTGTCGCGCCGCGTGGGCACCAGCTCGGCGAGCCAGCTGCTGAGCGTGTCCATGGTCCTTCCCTGGACGCACCGGGACGTCCCCGTGACCTCCTAGTCGGCAGCGACGGCCGGACCCTGAGGCGGTGACCGGCTGAATCAGGTCGCCCGCTAGGGTGGCGCGGTGCTGCGCAGGGTCGTCGAGGTCGTCGTGCCCCGGCGTCTCGGCACCTCCTTCCGCTGGCTGCTCGGCGCCGTCTGGGCGATGAACCTCGGCGACGGCCTGCTGCTGGCCGCCGGCCCGCTGCTGGTCGCGTCCCGCACCCGCGACGCGTTCCTCGTCGCGCTCGCCGCGCTGGTGCAGTGGCTGCCACCGCTGCTGTTCGGGCTGTGGGCGGGCGTGCTGACCGACCGGCTGGACCGCCGCCGGCTCGTCGTCGCCGTCGACGTGGTGCGCGTCGGCGTGCTCGTCGGCCTCGCGGCCGCGATCGCACTCGACGCAGCCCCGATCGCGCTGGTCCTGGTCGCGCTGTTCCTGCTGGGCACGGCCGAGACCTTCGCCGACAACGCGACCGGCACCCTCGCGCCGATGCTCGTCGACCGGCGCGACCTCGCGGTGGCCAACGCCCGCACGCAGGCCGGGTTCATCGGGATGAACCAGCTCGCCGGCCCGCCGCTCGGTGCCGCGCTGTTCGCGCTGGTGCAGGCTGCCCCCGTCGCCACCGACGCGGTGCTCATCGCGGCCGGCACCGTGCTCGTCTCCCGCGTCCGGCTCCCCGCGCACGGCGCGGCGCCCGACGAGCGGCGGCGGGTGCGCGAGGACGTCGTCGAGGGCGTGCGCTGGGTGTGGCACCACGCCGCCGTCCGCACCCTGGTACTGACGATCCTCATCTTCAACGTGACGTTCGGGGCCGCCTGGTCGGTGCTGGTCCTCTACGCGAAGCAGCGGCTGGGGCTGGGTGCCGTCGGGTTCGGGCTGATCACGACGGTGCAGGCGGCCGGCGGCCTGGTCGGCGTGCTCGGGTACGGCTGGCTGACCCGGCGCATCACGCTCGCGAACCTGATGCGGATCGGCCTGGTGATCGAGACCTTCACCCACCTGGCGCTGGCGCTGACCACCACACCATGGCTGGCGATGGCGATCTTCTTCGTCTTCGGCGCGCACGCCTTCGTGTGGGGGACGACGTCGATCACCATCCGGCAGCGGGCGGTGCCGACCGCGCTGCAGGGCCGCGCCAACAGCGTCAACCTCGTCGGGGTGTACCTCGGGCTCGTCGTCGGCTCGGGTGTGGGCGGTGCGCTCGCGCAGCACCTCGGGGTGACGGCGCCGTTCTGGTTCGCCTTCGCCGGCTCCGCGCTGTTCGTCGCGCTGATCTGGCGGCAGCTGCGGCACGTGGCGCACGCCGACGAGCAGCCAGACGGGTCCATCGCCTGACGGCGCTCCGCCGTCGGCGGATCCGCCCACGGCAGCGCGGGCGCCCCTCACGGCCGTCCGGGCGTCACGGTGGACGCATGACGACGACAGACACCGCACCGCGCGTGGACGACGAGCTGACCACCCGGCTGCTGCACCGCCGCACCCTCGTCCTGGGCAGCGAGCTGGACGAGGCCCTCGGCAACCGGCTGTGCGCCGCGCTGCTCCTGCTCGCGGCCGAGGAACCCGACCGCGACGTCACGCTGCTCATCAGCTCGCCCGGCGGCTCCGTGCCGGCGATGCTGGCGATCCGCGACGTGATGGACCTGGTCCCGTGCGACGTCGCGACCGTCGCCGTCGGCTGGGCCGCGAGCGCCGGGCAGTTCCTGCTGTCGGCGGGCACCAAGGGCAAGCGCTCGGCGTTGCCGCACGCACGGGTGCTGCTGCACCAGGGCTCGTCGGGCATCGGCGGCACGGCGATGGACATCGAGATCCAGGCCGACGACCTGCGCCACACCCGCGACACGATCCTGGAGCTGGTCGCCGCCGACACCGGGCAGCCGGTCGACCGGGTCCGCGAGGACTCCCGCCGCGACCGGTGGTTCACCGCGGCCGAGGCGCTGGACTACGGGTTCGTCGACCGCGTGGTCGACGACGCGTCCGTCATCATGCCGGGAGTCGGCTCGCGGGCCGGGTTCGGGGTGACGCGATGATCGTGCCCTACGTCGTCGAACGCACCGCCGCCGGCGGCGAGCGAGCGCTCGACGTCTACAGCCGGCTGCTGGCCGACCGGATCGTCTACCTCGGCTCGCCGATCGACGACGAGGTCGCCAACGTCGTCGTCGCCCAGCTGCTGCACCTGGAGTCGGCCGAGCCGGGCAACCCGATCGACCTCTACGTGAACTCCCCGGGCGGGTCGCCGTCGGCGATGCTCGCGATCTACGACGCGATGCAGTACGTCCGCTCGCCCGTGTTCACCACGTGCGTCGGCCAGGCGTCGGCGGACGCCGCGGTGCTCGTCGCCGGGGGCGAGGCGGGCCACCGCGCGGTGCTCGCGCACGCCCGGATGGTGCTCCACCAGCCGGGGACGCAGACCCGCGGCGACGTGCCGGACCTGATCATCGCGGCTGACGAGATCGTGCGGGTGCGGGCCGAGCTCGAGGAGGTGCTGGCGCGCCACACCGGCAAGGCCGTCGCGGAGCTGCGCCGGGACACCGACCGGGCGCTGGTCCTCACGGCGGAGCAGGCCGTCGGCTACGGCCTCGCCGACCACGTGATCGTCGCCCGGGAGGACGTGCTGCGGCGGGCGCGATGACCAAGGCGGGTGCCTGGGGGCGGTTGCCCGTCGGTCTCAGGCAGCGAGGAGGGTGACCGACCCCCGAGCGTGCCCGGTCGGCCTCCGACCGCCGTCGAGCGTGGCGACCGACACGTGAGGGGGCTCTGCCGGCTGCTGCCGGCCGGCCAGGCCGGTGGCCGAGCCCCGGGGGTGCCCGACCTGGCCGAGCCGCGACCGCTCCCGTAGGCCGTCGGCCACGCCGAGGGCCAGCTCGCTGAGCGACGAACCGAGCGCCTCGGTCACCGCACCGAGCACGTCCGACGACGGCTCCTTGCGTCCGCGCTCCACCTCCGAGAGGTACTGCACGGAGACGCCGGCACGCGCGGCGACGTCCGACAGCCGCAGGCCCTGCGCGATGCGCCACTCGCGCAGCACGCCGCCGACGGCGACGCGCCATGCGCCCCGCCGCCGGGGACCGAGCCGGACCACCTCCGCCGCCACACCGCGACCGTAACGGCCGGACCGCGACGACGGGCCGGCGTTCCGCTGACGGCAGAGCGATGGGCCCGTCAGGTGCTCAGCTGCCGCTCCAGGTCGTCCAGCGCCGGCACCTGGCCGACGACGAGCCGGCTGCGCGCGGTCGCCACGTCGCACCACTCGATGCGGTCGACCTCGGGGAACGCCTGGCGCCGGCCGGAGCGCGGTGGCCACTCCATCTCGAACGTGCCGGGCCGGATCGAGCCCGGGGCGAGGTCCGCCTCGACGGCGAACAGCACGACGAGCTTGCCCGACGAGTAGCGGTACTCACCGAGCCGGCGCCAGGGCTCGTCGGGCGCCGGGACGCCGAGCTCCTCGGCGAACTCGCGGCGTGCCGCGGCCAGGTCGTCCTCCCCGCCCTCGACCAACCCCTTGGGGAAGGACCACGCGTGCTCGTCCTTGCGCGCCCACAGCGGGCCGCCCATGTGGGCGCACAGCACCTCGAGCCCCGGCGCACGCCGGTACAGCACCAGCCCCGCGCTCCGCTCGGCCACGGATCGACGGTAGCCCGGGCCTCCGGGCGCCTGCACCGCCCCGCGGGCCCGGGCCAGGTCCCGACGAGGCGTCAGGCCTCGACGACCTCGCGCACGAGGTGGTCGCCCTCATGTCGGAACCCGACGCGGGCCAGGTACTCCTCCTGGCCGCGGATCTCGCGGGTCACCAGCCGGCGAAACCCGTGCGCCGCGAACACGCCGCTCTTGCGGTAGACGAACTCGCCCGGCGTGAAGTCCCGGAACCGCGGCGTCACCCAGTCCAGCTCCACCTGGCCCACGCCGTCGCCACGGTCGGCCACGATCACCGCGCCCACCGTCTCGTCGCGCCGCGCGACGAGGAAGGCCAGCCGCGCGGCGTCGTCCGGCGCCGGGTCGGGCGTGCGGTACAGCGCGACGTCGTCCGCATGCACCGCCAGGACGTGCCGCAGGTAGGCGTCGTCGGGCGCCAGCTCGACCACCTCGTACACCTTCTCGTCGTGCCGCTCGCGGTACAGCCGCCACAGCCAGTACCCGTCGATGACGGCGATCGCCGCGTTCATCACGACGAACGGCCAGATGTGCAGCGCCGCGTTGAACGCCGTGGCCAGCACCGCGCCCGCCAGGTTCACCCAGCGGAACCGCACCAGCCGGCTGTCCATGAGGGAGACGACGACGAGGGCCGAGCCCGCCCATCCGACGACCTGCCACCACACCATGCCCTGCAACGGAGCGGGCGCCGCCCGCGCCGGTCCCGGGACGGCGTGCCGGGACGCCGTGCCGGGACGGCATGATGAGGGCGTGAGCACCGTCGTCGCACTGTCGCTGGTCGGGTCGGCCGAAGGGTCGCAGGTCGGCGGGGGGTGGGGCCGGGCGCAGCGGATCGCGATCGCCACCGTCGAGGATGGCTCCGTCACCCGCTGGGCGGAGCACGACGTGCGCTGGGACCTGGCGCACGACGAGGGCACCGAGGGCTCGCACCACGCACGCGTCGTGCGGTTCCTGCGCGACAACGGCGTGCAGGTGGTCGCCACCGGGCACATGGGGCCGCCGATGGCGCGGATGCTCGGGACGATGGGGATCCAGGCGGTCGTCGACGCCGCCGGGGACCCGCGCGCGGTGGCGCTCGCGGTCGCGCAGCGGTAACCGCGATTCGGGCGAACCGTTGTATCTAGGACATTCGTCCTAGATCCTCTCCTCGTGGGTCGAGGGCCGTGCGGCCCGACCACCAGGAGGTCGACATGCCGGTACGGCGCCGGACCGCCGTCGATGCGGTGATGCGCGTCGTCCGCGCGCCGCTGCGCCCGCTGGCCGCCAGCCCGTTCGTCCGCCGCGTCGGCTACTACCTGCACCAGGCCGGCGGCGGCATCGACCGGCACTTCTTCAAGAACCTCGGGCTGGCGGCGCTCGGCTTCGTCCTCGTCGCGGCGTTCCTCGTCACCGTGCTCGAGCCGGACAAGCGCTCGTTCGAGGGCCTGGGCGGCTCGGTCTACTGGGCGATCACCACCGTCATCGGCTCCGGCGACGCCTCCTACGTCCACTCCCCGGGCGGCTACGTCATCGGCTGGCTGCTCGCGTTCTTCGGCGTGGCGATCGTCGCCTCGCTCACCGCCGCCACCGTCGGCATCGTCATCGACTTCCTGCTCAAGGAGGGCCAGGGCATGAACGCCGCCGGCTACCGCGACCACATCGTCGTGTGCGGGTGGAACGCCACCTCGCGCGAGCTGATCTCCGAGCTCAAGGGCGACGAGTTCACGACGAAGGTCGTGCTGATCCACGACGCCGAGCGCTGCCCCGCGGCGAGCGGCATCTACTACGTGCGCGGCGACTATACGAACGCCGACGACCTCAGGCGCGCCGGCATCGAGGAGGCGGCCTCCGCGATCGTCTTCCCCGCGGACGACAGCAACGAGGCCGACATGCGCTCGATCCTCGCGATCCTCACCATCGAGTCGCTCGCGCCGGGCGTCCGTACCGTCGCCGAGGTGAACAACCCGGCGCACGTCGACCACTTCACCCGGGCCGGCGTCGACGA
>CAZFTZ010000099.1:0-6111 GCA_964521875.1 uncultured Cellulomonas sp.
GCGAACGCCGGCACGTCGGACAGCGCGAAGCTGGACGGCTGGCCGCGGTCCCACGTCGAGTCCACCGGCTCCCCGGTGGCCCACGAGAACCCCGCGTACTGCACGGTGACGACGTCGGTCTTCTCCACCTGCCTGCCGGAGCCCCGCAGCAGCGGCTGGACCACCAGTGAGGTCGGCGCGTCGGTGCCCGTCGGGGTGATCGTCGGCGCCCCGTTCGCGGCCAGCGTCACCGCCGGCAGCCCCTCCTTGGGCGTCACGGTCGGCCCGTCCGCGCGCGTCGGCAGCACGTCGACGACCGTGACCGCCGGGTACGACTCCTTGGGGTCGTCGCCCGGAGGTGTCACCTGCAGCAGCCTGGCGCCGACGTGCTGGCCCTCGAGCGTGTCGTAGAGGTCGGTCCCGAGGTCGCTCTTGCTGAGCACCTGCGGCACCGGCGACGTCGAGTAGTTCTCGGAGACGAGCGTCGCGGTGGTGCCGTCCTCCACCCAGTACCGCAGCAGCACCGGGCCGCCGTCGACGAGCGCCGGGCCGGTGCCGGGCCAGACGGTGCGCCGGTAGGTGCGGTCGACGTTGAGCGGCGCGACGTACGTCAGCGTCGGCGTGCCGCCGGCGTCACCGGAGACGGTGATGTCCGGGTCGGTCGTCAGGATCGGCTCCGAGCAGGCGGCCAGCGGCCCGACGAGCCCGACGAGCACGGCGACCAGCACCGCGGTACCCCGTCGTCGCACCGGTCCCCTCCTCGTCGCCCGTCCCGTCCGGCGGGCGCCCACTGTACCCAGCGCGGCTACGACTACATCGACTCGATCAGCCGGTCCACCCGGTCGTCGACGGCGCGGAAGGGGTCCTTGCACAGCACCGTGCGCTGCGCCTGGTCGTTGAGCTTGAGGTGCACCCAGTCGACCGTGTAGTCGCGGCGGGCGTCCTGCGCGGCGCGGACGAACTCACCGCGCAGCCGGGCGCGGGTCGTCTGCGGCGGGCGGCTGGTCGCCTCGAACACGTCCAGGTCGGTGGTGACGCGCTCGACCAGCCCACGGCCCGCCATCAGGTTGTACAGACCCTCGGTGCGCGAGATGTCGTGGTACGCCAGGTCGAGCCGCTGGATCCGCACGTCCGACAGGTCAAGGTCGTGCTTGGCGCGGTACCGCTCGATCATCCGGAACTTGATCGCCCAGTCCAGCTCGCGGTCGACGAGCGACAGGTCGCCGGTGCGCAGCGCCCGCAGCGCCCGCTCCCACAGGTCGAGCACCGTCTTGATCTCCGGGCTCGGCCCGGTCTCGCTGCCGACGAAGTCGCTCACCCGCGACAGGTACTCCTCCTGGATGTCGATCGCGGTGACGGTGCGGCCGTTGGCGAGCGTGACGGGGTGCTTGCCCGTCATGTCGTGGCTGATCTCGCGGATCGCCCGGATCGGGTTCTCCAGCGTCAGGTCGCGCACCGGCACGCCCGCCTCCACCAGCCGCAGCAGCAGATCGGTCGAGGCGACCTTGAGCATCGTCGTCGGCTCGGCCATCGAAGAGTCGCCGACGATGACGTGCAGCCGCCGGTAGAGCTCGGCGTCCGCGTGCGGCTCGTCGCGCGTGTTGATGATCGGCCGGGACCGCGTCGTGGCCGACGAGACGGCTTCCCAGATGTGGTCCGCCCGCTGCGACAGGCAGTAGACCGCTCCCCGCGGTGTGACGAGCACCTTGCCGGCGCCGGTCATGATCTGCCGCGTGATGAGGAACGGCACCAGCACGTCCGAGACCTTGGCGAAGTCGCCCTGCCGTCGCACCAGGTAGTTCTCGTGGCAGCCGTAGGAGTTGCCCGCCGAGTCGGTGTTGTTCTTGAACAGGTGGATCCGCCCCGGCAGGCCCTCGTGCTCCAGCCGCTGCTGCGCGTCGACCACGAGCCCTTCGAGGATGCGCTCGCCGGCACGGTCGTGCGTCACCAGCTGGCGCCAGTCGTCGCACTCCGCCGTGGCGTACTCCGGGTGCGAGCCGACGTCGAGGTACAGCCGCGAGCCGTTGCGCAGGAAGACGTTCGACGAGCGCCCCCACGCGACGACCTTGCGGAACAGGTAGCGGGCGACCTCGTCCGCGGACAACCCGCGGCCGTCGACGGCCGCGCACGTCACGCCGTACTCGGTCTCCAGCCCGAAGATGCGCCGGTCCATGGCCGTCCCTCCCCTCGTCACGGCGTCGGTGGTGCGCCGCCGCCCTGCTCGTCGGCCGCTGCGTCCGGGCCGCCCTCCGCGGCGTGCGAGCGCCCGCCGCGCTTGGTCGTCATCAGCTCCTCGAGCACCGGCCCGGTGAGCCGGCGGAACGCGCGGCGCGGCCGGGTGCGGTCCAGCACGGCGACCTCGAGGGCCGCCGCCTCCAGCGTGCGCTGCTTCGCCGAGTCCTCGGTGGGCGTGCCCAGCACGTGGACCGCCAGCGCGAGCGCCTCGCGCAGCGACATGCCCGCGTGCCAGCCGTCGCCGAGCACCGAGCCCAGCCGCTCCGCCTGGCCCCCCATCACCACCCAGCCGTGCTCGTCGGCCACCGAGCCGTCGTAGGACAACCGGTACACCTGGTCGCCCGCCGGCTCGGTCGCCACCTCGGCGACGACCAGCTCGACCTCGAGCGGCTTGGACTCGGTGGTGAACACGGTGCCGAGCGTCTGGGCGTAGGCGTTGGCCAGGCCGCGTGCCGTGACGTCCACCCGGTCGTAGGAGTAGCCGCGCAGGTCGGCGTAGCGGACGCCGGCGACGCGCAGGTTCTCGAACTCGTTGTACTTGCCGACGGCGGCGAAGGCGATCCGGTCGTAGATCTCGGAGACCTTGTGCAGTGCCCGGGAGGCGTTCTCCGTGGCGAACAGGATGCCCTCGTCGTACTGCAGCACCACCACCGACCGGCCGCGGGCGATGCCCTTGCGCGCGTAGTCCGCCCGGTCCTTCATCAGCTGCTCGGGCGAGACGTAGAACGGCATGCTCATCGTGCGTCACCTGCCCGGACCGCCCGACGAGCGGCCAGGACGGCCTCGGCAGCGACCTCGAGCTCCTCGTCGGGCACCCTGCGGTACCCCGCCGAGCTCACCGTGGCGACCACCGGGTAGATGGCGCGCTCCCGGTCGGGGCCGCCGGTGGCCGAGTCGTCGTCGGCCGCGTCCATGAGCGCCTCGACGGCGACCTTCACCGCTCCCGCCTCGTCGAGGCCAGGCCGCCAGCGCTTCTTGATCGAGCCGCGGGCGAACACCGAGCCGGAGCCCACGGCGTGGTGGTCCTGCTCCTCGTAGCGCCCACCGGTGACGTCGTAGCTGAAGATGCGCCCGGTGTGCTTGTCCAGGTCGTAGCCGCCGAACAGCGGCACCACCGCCAGGCCCTGCAAGGCCAGGCCGAGCTGGCCCCGGATGATCGTCGCCAGCCGGTTCGCCTTGCCGTCCAGCGACAGCAGCGAACCCTCGATCTTCTCGTAGTGCTCCAGCTCGAGCTGGAACAGCCGCACCAGCTCGACCGCCAGCCCGGCGGTGCCGGCGATGCCGACGGCCGAGAACTCGTCGGCCGGGAACACCTTCTCGATGCGCGTGCTGGCGATCATCGAGCCCATGGTGGCCCGGCGGTCGCCGGCCATCACCACGCCGCCGTCGTAGACCAGCGCGACGATCGTCGTGGCGTGAGGCGTCACGAGGTCGGTGCCCGGCGTGCCCGCGGCCAGGGCACGGTTGCCGGGCAGCAGGTCAGGGGCGTAAGAGGAGAGGAAGTCGACGAACGAGGCGGTGCCGAGGGCGAGCGCGGCGGACGCATCCGGCAGCCGCCCTGAGGGGTGGGCGTCGGGACGGCTCATCGCGGCTCACTGACCGCCCTTCTGCACGAACCCGCGCACGAACTGCTCGGCGTTCTGCTCCAGCACGTCGTCGATCTCCTCGAGCAGCGCGTCGACCTCGGTGTCCCGGGCCTGCGCGGCGGGAGCGACGGGCTCCGGCTCGTCGGCGGGCTCGTCGTCGCGGTGCGGCTGGACGTACTCGTTACCGGCCATCGGTCGACCTCCTGTGTCGGTCAGCTCCTTGCCCCACCCTAGGCCCTCGCGCTGTCAGGACCCCTGTGCGCGACGGGCCCCGCGCGCACGCCCGCGCTGCCACGACGCCCGCATGGCGAGTGCGACGAGGCGGCGCGGTTCGTGGTCGCGATGCGGTGACCCTCAGCCCTCCAGCGCCTTGAGCAGGCTCGTCGCGTCCGGGCTGGCGTCGAGCAGCGCACCGACGTGGGCGCGGGTGCCGCGCGCCGGGTCGCGCATCGGGACGCGCTGCAACGAGTGGGCTCCCGGCACGTCGAACACCACGGAGTCCCAGCTCGCCGCCGACACCTCGCCCGGGTAGCGACGCACCGCCTCGCCGCGGAAGAACGCGCGCGTGTCGTCCGGCGGTGCGTGCACCGCGGCCGCGACCGACTCGTCGTCCACCAGGCGCTCGACCGCGCCGGCGGACTCCAGCCGGAAGTACAGGCCGCGCTCCGGGCGCACGTCCGACCACTGCAGGTCGACGGCCGCCAGCCGCGGATGGTCCCATGCCAGATGGTCGCGCCGCCGCATCCCCTCCAGCAGCCGCAGCTTGGCGAGCCACTCCACCTCGCGGGCGCACGACGACGGGTCGTCGGCGAGCCGTGTCAGCAGGGAGCCCCACCGGGCGAGCACGTCGGCCGTCTGCTCGTCGGGCGCCTCGTCGCCGAGCGCCTCGCGGACCGCGTCGAGGTAGCCGCGCTGCACCTCGATCGCGGTGAGCGACCGGCCGTCGGCCAGCGTCAGCCGCCGCCGCAGCGTGAGGTCGTGGCTCACCTGGTGCACCGCGTCCACCGGGTCGTCCAGGCGCAGCGCGTCGAGCCCGGCCGCCGCGGCACGGGCGCGGGAGTCGACCTGCGCCCGCTCCAGCAGCCACAGCACCAGGGAAGTGGTGCCCATCCGCACGTAGGTGGCGGGCTCGAGCATCGTCGCGTCGCCGATGATCACGTGCAGCCGGCGCCAGCGCGACGGGTCGGCGTGCGGCTCGTCGCGGGTGTTGACGATCGGCCGGCGCAACGTCGTCTCCAGGCCGACCTCGGCCTCGATGTAGTCGGCGCGCTGCGACAGCTGGAACCCCGGCTCCTCGCCGTGCTGTCCGAGGCCCACCCGGCCTGCGCCGGTGAACACCTGGCGCGTGACCAGGAACGGCATGATCCGCGCGGCCAGCTCGACGAACGGAACCGCGCGGTCGACGAGGTAGTTCTCGTGCGTGCCGTAGGTGGCGCCCTTGCCGTCGACGTTGTTCTTGTACAGCGCGACGTCCGGCAGCGCCGCCGTGCTCGCCAGCGCCCGCACCGACTGCAGCATGACGAGCTGGCCCGCGCGGTCCCAGCGCACGGCGTCGCGCGGGTTGGTCACCTCGGGGCTGGAGTACTCCGGATGCGCATGGTCGACGTACAGCCGGGCGCCGTTCGTCAGCACGACGTTCGCCGCTCCCGGGTCCTCGTACTCCTCGACGGTGGCTCGCGGCAGCAGCTGGGTGGCGGCGCCGTCGCCGGACGGGGCCGGGCGCGCCGGGTCGTCGGTCAGCAACGACGGGTGGGCCGACGCCCGCTGCAGGTGGAAGCCGCGGGCGTCCTTGAGCGGGTCCTCGTCGTCGTAGTCCCACCGGGCCTTGGCGCGCGCGCCCTCGCGGGCCGCGGCGTGCACCGCGACCACGTGGCTGCTCAGCAGCATCGGGTTGGCCAGCGGCCGGCCGGGCTGCAGCACGCCGTACTCGGTCTCGATGCCCATGATCCGGCGGACGGTCACGGGCACCACCCTAGGCGGGCTACAGGTACTGCCCGGTGCTGGTCACCGTCTCGATGGTGCGCGAGGTGTCGACGCCCTTCTTGCCCTGGACGATCGTCCGGATGAAGACGATGCGCTCGCCCTTCTTGCCGCTGATGCGCGCCCAGTCGTCGGGGTTGGTCGTGTTCGGCAGGTCCTCGTTCTCGCGGAACTCCTCCACGCAGGCCGTCAGCAGGTGGTCCACCCGGATGCCGCGCTGGCCGGTGCCGAGGAAGTCCTTGATCGCGGTCTTCTTCGCCCGGTCGACGATGTTCTGGATCATCGCGCCGGAGTTGAAGTCCTTGAAGTAGAGGACCTCCTTGTCACCGGA
>CAZFTZ010000100.1:0-2756 GCA_964521875.1 uncultured Cellulomonas sp.
GGACGGCACCTGCCCGGTGACGTCGACCAGGTACGTCTTGGGGACCTCGTAGGACGGGTGCGTCAGCCGCTGCGCGAGCTCGCCGTCGTTGGTGAGCAGCAGCAGGCCCTCGGAGTCGACGTCGAGCCGCCCGACGTGGAAGAGGCGCTCGGTGCGCTCCTGGATGTAGTCGGCAACGGTCTCGCGGCCCTCCGGGTCGCTCATCGTCGACAGCACACCCTCCGGCTTGTGGAACGCCAGCGTCACCAGGTCCGGGTTGGTCTGCACCCGGTCCCCGTCGACGTGGATCACCTGCTTCTCGGGGTCGACCCGCACCCCGAGCTCGCGGACCACCACGCCGTCCACCGTCACCCGGCCGGCCAGGATCAGGTCCTCGGAGGCCCGGCGCGAGGCGACGCCCGCCGAGGCGAGCACCTTCTGCAGCCGGATGCCCTCCGGGTCGTGCACGTCCTTGACGGGCTGCTTGCCCCGACCACCCTCGCGGCCCGTTCGTTCGCTCATCAGACTCCTCCGGTCGGCTCGACGCCCTCCAGAGCGTCGAACTCCGGCAGGTAGGGCGCCAGCGGGGGCAGCTCGTCCAGAGTCGTCAGGCCCATCCGCTCCAGGAAGTATCCCGTGGTCCCGTACAGCACCGCACCGGTGCTCGGGTCCGTGCCCGTCTCCGCGACCAGCCCGCGGCTGGTCAGGGTCCTGACCACCGAGTCGACGTTCACCCCCCGGACCGCGCTCACCTGCCCGCGCGTCACCGGCTGGCGGTAGGCGATCACCGCCAGCGTCTCGAGGGCCGCCTGCGTCAGCCGCGCCTGCTGGCCGTCCAGCACGAAGCGCCCGACGACGTCCGCGTACGCCGGCGCCGAGTAGACCCGCCAGCCGCCGCCCGCCTCGCGCAGCTCGAAGCCGCGCACCGGCCCGCCGGACTCGCCGCGATAGTCGGCGGCGACCTCGGCCAGCAGGGCCTCGACCTGCTCGGTCGGCAGCGCGAGCACCGCGGCCAGCCGCACCGCAGGGATCGGCTCGTCGGCCACCATGAGCACGGCCTCGAGCGCAGCCCGGGCACCGCCCGGCAGCTCGTCGACGTCGAACGCCAGCTCGTCGGCCGCAGGCGGCCGCTCGCCCGGCGCCGCCTGGCCGCCGTCGTCGGCCGGCTCCGTCCGCACCGTCTCGTCCGTCACGGGACTGCCTCCTCGGTCTCGTCGGGCACGCCCGCTCCGTCCGACGAAGGAACGACCGGGCCCTCGTCGAAGTCGCTGACCTGCATCACGTGGTCGTCGGCCCCGGTCCACCGCACGGTGAGGTCGGCCAGCGGCGCCGCCTGCTCGAAGGACACCGCCTGCTCCCGGAACAGCTCCAGCAGCGCCAGGAACCGCGCGACGACGACGAGCGTCGAGCCTGCGTCGGCGACGAGCGCGCGGAACGTCACCACCCCGCCGGCGTGCCGGCGCAACCGGTCGACCAGCAGCGCCGCCTGCTCGCGCACCGACACCGCCGGCGCGTGGATATGGCTGACGTCCACCACCGGCTCGGGCCGGGGTGCCAGCGCCCGCGCGGCGAGCGCGGCGAGCTCGTCGGGCCCCAGGGACCAGACGAGCTCCGGCAGCAGCGCCGCGAGCCGGGGCTCCAGCGTCACCGCACGGGGGCGGCGCCGGCCCTCGTCGGCCAGGCGCTCACCGAAGGAGGATGCGACCTGCTTGAACGCGCGGTACTGCAGGAGCCGGGCGAACAGCAGGTCGCGCGCCTCCAGCAGCTCCAGGTCCTCGTCGTCCTCCACCTCGCCGGACGGCAGCAGCCGCGCGGCCTTGAGGTCGAGCAGCGTCGCGGCGACCACCAGGAACTCCGAGGCCTGGCCCAGGTCCCACTGCCCCTCGGCGGACCGGATGTGGGCGATGAACTCGTCGGTCACCTGCGCCAGGGCGACCTCGGTGATGTCGAGACGATGCTTGGCGATCAGACCCAACAGCAGGTCGAAGGGACCGTCGAAGACGTCGAGGTGGACCTCGAACCCCGTGCTGCCGACGGGAGCCGGGTCGTCCGCCTCAGGCGGCGTCGCCGCGCGCGACGAGCTCACGGGCCAGCTGGCGGTAGGCCGCCGCACCGGAGTGCGTCGGGGCGTAGGTGGTGATCGGCTCGGCGGCGACCGTCGCGTCCGGGAACTTCACGGTGCGGGCGATGACCGTCTGGAACAGCGTGTCGCCGAACGCCTCGTGGACCCGTGCGACGACCTCGCGGGCGTGCAGCGTGCGGGAGTCGTACATCGTGGCGAGGATGCCGTCCACCTGCAGCCGCGGGTTGAGCCGGTCGCGCACCTTCTCGATGGTCTCCACCAGCAGCGCGACGCCGCGCAGCGCGAAGAACTCGCACTCCAGCGGGATGACGACGCCGTGCGCGGCGGTGAGCGCGTTCACGGTGAGAAGCCCGAGCGACGGCTGGCAGTCGACGATGATCTCGTCGTAGGTGTCCAGCGCAGGGCGCAGCGCCCGGGCGAGCGCCGACTCGCGCGCGACCTCGCTGACGAGCTGCACCTCGGCGGCCGACAGGTCGATGTTGGCGGGCAGCAGGTCGAGGCCCGGCACGCTCGTCTGGCGCAGCACGTCGGTGTACGGCACCGACTTGTCCATGATGAGGTTGTAGACCGTCTGGTCCAGCTCGTGCGGGGGCACGCCCAGTCCTACCGATGCGGCGCCCTGCGGGTCGAAGTCGACGACGAGCACCCTTCGCCCGTACTCCGCCAGGGCGGCGGCGAGGTTGATCGCCGTGGT
>CAZFTZ010000101.1:0-6635 GCA_964521875.1 uncultured Cellulomonas sp.
AGCCGCGCGGTGAGGTCCGGCGCCGGCTCCAGCCGCTCGGCGGCCGCTGCCGACAGGGCCTTGCGCGCGGCACGTGCCGCTGCCAGCTCGCCCGCGCAGCGCGGGCACACGGCGACGTGAGCCAGCGCGCGCTCGGTCTCGTCGACCGGGAGCTGGCCGTCGGCGAGCGCGCTGAGCCACGAGCCGAGGTGGGTCATCCCCGCACCCCTGCCTCGTCGGGCACGTGCTCCGGGCGCCGGTGCTCGAGGGACTCCCGCAGCCGGGCCCGGGCCCGGTGGATGCGCGAGCGCACCGTGCCGAGCTTGATGCCGAGGGTGACGGCGATCTCCTCGTAGCTCAGTCCCTCGATGTCGCACAGCACCACGGCGGCGCGGTACTCCGGCGGCAGCGCATCCAGCGCCCGCTGCACGTCCGAGTCGAGGTTGACGTGCTCGAAGGCCCGCTCCGGGGAGGACAGCTGGTCCGACGACGGCCAGGCCGCGGTCTCGTCGCCGGTGGAGTCCATCCGGATCCGCTTGCGGCGGCGCGCCTGGTCGAGGAACAGGTTGGTGGTGATCCGGTGCAGCCAGCCCTCGAACGTGCCCGGCACGTAGGAGTCGAGCGAACGGAACACCCGGACGAACGTCTCCTGGGTGAGGTCCTCCGCGTCGTGCCGGTTGCCGGTCAGCCGGTAGGCGAGCCGGTAGACCCGGGCGGAGTGCTCGCGGACGATCTCCTCCCACGTCGGCGCCTGCCACTCGGCCGGCTGCGTGGTCATGGGGTCTCCTGTCGTCGGACGCCTCGTCCAGTGTCCCAGCACTGTCTGAACGGTCGCTGAACGCCGCCGGTTCCCACCCCTGCGGCAGCGACGCGGATACCCTGGGCGCAGGTTCGGACACTGGAGGCCGCCATCAGCATCGACAAGGCCCTGTCCTGGGCCTACTGCGAGGACTTCGGCACCGAGGACGAGGTGCTGCTCAAGGCTCGCGAGCGCGCCGCCCAGCTCGGTTGCACCCCGGTCTCACCCGGCACCGGAGCCGTGCTCACCGTGCTCGCCGCCTCCGCCAAGGCGCGGGCCGTCGCGGAGATCGGCACCGGCGCCGGTGTCAGCGGCCTCTACCTGCTGCGCGGCATGCCGGCGGACGGCGTGCTCACCACGATCGACGTCGAGGTGGAGCACCAGCGCGCCGCGCGGGAGGCGTTCGCCGACGGGGGGGTCCGGCCTACCCGCACCCGCCTGATCGCCGGCCGCGCGCTGGACGTGCTGCCGCGGCTGACCGACGGAGGCTACGACCTGGTGCTGGTCGACGCCGACCCGGAGAGCTACCCCGCCTACCTCGCCCAGGCGGTGCGCCTGCTGCGTCCCGGCGGCGTGCTGGCGATCGACGACGCCCTGTGGCAGGACCGCGTCGCCGACCCCGCGAAGCGCGACGAGATCACCACGACGGTGCGCGACGTCGGCCGCGCGGTGCGCGACGACGACCGCCTGCTCCCGGCGCTGCTGCCGACGGGCGACGGGCTGCTGGTCGCTGTTCGCCGCTGACGGCGCCACGGCGCGGTCCCTTCCTCTCAGCAGGTTGCTGGGAGTCAACATTGTTGACACACAGCAACCTCGTCACGGTGGCAACCGTCACCGCGGTGATCGGAGAGACTCCAGCGGTTCGCCCGGCGCGGTCGCACGGCTTCGCACGCCCGGGCCGGGCCGTCCTCAGCGGAGGTCGGCGAGGAACTGCAGTAGCAAGCGCGCACCGAAGCCGGTAGCGCCCTCGGTCACCTCGTGCTTGTCGGCGGTGGCGCGGGCCGGGCCGGCGATGTCCAGGTGCGCCCAGGCGCGCTGCCCGACGAAGTGGCGCAGGAACAGCGCGGCGAACACCGAGCCGGCGCCGGCCTTCGGCTCGTTGGCGGTCTGCCGCACGTCGGCGACGTCGGAGTCGGTCGTCGCGGCGTAGTCCTCGACGAGGGGCATCGACCACACCCTCTCGCCGGACGCCTCGCCGGCTGCCGCGATCGCAGCGACGAGCTCGTCGTCCGTGCCGTAGAGCGCCCCCATCCCGGTGCCGAGGCCGATCCGCGCCGCGCCGGTGAGCGTGGCGACGTCGACCAGCACGTCGGGGTCGAGCGTCGCGTCGGCGAAGGCGAGTCCGTCGGCGAGCACCATGCGGCCCTCGGCGTCGGTGTTCGTCACCTCGACCGTGGTGCCGCCGTAGACCGTCACCACGTCGCCCGGGCGGTAGGACGAGCCGCCGAAGTGGTTCTCCGCGAGCGGCAGCACCGCGGTGACACGGTGGATCGAACGCGCCTGGGCGGCGCCGATCACCGTCGCCAGCGCCACCGCGGCGCCGGCCATGTCGGTCTTCATCGTCACCATCGACTCGCGCGGCTTGATCTGCAGGCCGCCGGTGTCGTACGTGATGCCCTTGCCGACGACGACGACGTGCCTGCCGCCCGGCTCGGCCGGCGTGTACCGCAGCACGACGAGCCGCGGCGGTGAGGCCGAGCCGGCCCCCACGGCCAGCACGGCGCCGAACCCCTGCGCGGCCAGCTCCTGGGGACCGAGCACCTCGACGCTCAGCCCGGCGCCGCCCCCGAGCCGGCGCGCCTGCTCGGCCATCCACTCGGGGTTCTTGACGTTCGACGGCGTGTTCGCCAGGTCGCGGACCAGCCACGTCGCGGCCGCAGCGGTCTTCGCGGCGACGACCGCGGCGCCGGCACGTTGCCCGTCACGGCCCAGCAGGACCAGGTCGGCGGACGCCCGGGGCTCGTCGGACGACGCCAGCGACGGGATCCGGTACGCCGCGAGCAGATAGCCCTCGACGAAGGCACGCGTCAGCGCGGCCACTGTGGAGGCGTCGGCACGCGCGTCGTCGCCGAGGGTGGTCGCGACCGCCGTCACGCCACGGACGGCGCGGGCCAGGGCCGCGCCGGCGCGACGCAGTGCCGCGGTGCCGCCGTCGCCGGTGCCGACCAGCACGATCCGCAGCGGCAGGCCGGTCCAGGGCAGGCGGACGCCGGAACCGGCCGGACGTGGCAGGTGGACGACGTGGGCCTCGCCGGCGGCACCGGTCAGGCCGGCCCGTTCGTCGAGCTCGGACAGGTCGATGCCGTAGCGGGCGGCGACCTGCGCGGTGCCCACCCCCGGGACGAGCGAGCCGTCGTCGTCGCCGGGACGGGCCGGAGCGACGGGCACCGCGACCGCCTGGACCGACCCGTCGGTCAGCAGGGGGGTGTCGGCGAGCGGCGCCCCGGAGAGCGTGACGGTGGGAGGGGTGCGGTGCCGCGATTCGGGTGCGGCCATGCGGACTAGCCGACTGCTGAGGTGAGGGCCTCGCCGAGCTCGGTGGCCTCGGTGGCGGAGAGCTCGACCACCAGCCGGCCGCCGCCTTCCAGCGGAACCCGCATCACGATGCCCCGACCCTCCTTGGTCACCTCGAGCGGTCCGTCGCCGGTCCTCGGCTACATGGCGGCCATGCGGGGCCTCTCCTTCGCTTTCGCAACCGGCGCCCGGGTGGGCGGGCCGGGTTTCCGGAGGTCATTCTAGGTCACCGCGCCGTACCGGGTCCTGGGCGGGGTGTCCCCGACCGGCCCGGACGCCGTGCCGGTCACCGGCTGGAGGCGGTTCGGAGTGGCGTCACGGCGGCCAGTCGCCGTGCGGGTTGAACAACCAGATCTGGCGCACCCAGATCACCTGGAGCACCAGCATGAGCAGCACGACGAAGGCGAGCCACGCCGTCCGGCCGCGACGCGTGCGCCCTACCACGCCCACCGTCGCCGCGCCGAGCGGGAACGCCAGGACGAGGAACCGCGCGACGCTGCTGCCCGGCTCGACCACGCCCGCGATGTAGACGACGTAGGCCGCGCCCCAGGCGTGCAGCTCACGTCCCAGCCGGAACGCCGACGGCATGAGGAGCACGGCGGCGGTGAAGGCGAGCGCGGGCACGACGACGAGCGGCCAGGCGCCGCCGAACCAGAACTGCGGCACGTACGTCCAGCCGATGAACGGTGTCACCGAATGCAGGCCGCGCCACGACTCCTGGGTCAGCAGGTAGGCGTTCGGGTCGCCGGTCCACCATCCGCAGATCGCCGGCCAGAGGAAGCCGGACGCCACGGCGAGCACCGTCAGCAGGCCCAGCCCGACGACGGTCCGCGGCCGCAGCTCGTCGGTCCCCCGGCGCGCGCTCCACCAGCGCACCCCGGCGTGCACGACGACCACGGCGGCCATCGGCAGCGCGACCGCCCTGGTCAGGCCCAGCAGCACGACCACCACCGCCGCCCAGGCGTACCGCCGTCGGACGACCGCCAGCAGCGCGGCCGCGACCAGCAGCAGCGCGAGCGACTCGGTGTAGGCGGTCTGCAGCACCGGACTGGTCGGGAACACCGACGTCACCAGGACGGTCGCGAGCGGCAGTCCGGGCCAGCGCTCGACGGCGCGGGGGGCGCCCACCGCGACGCAGCGGTGGATCAGCAGCATCGCGCCGGCGCCCAGCACGGTCGACAGCAGCGGGGCCGCGACCTCCCACGGCAGCCGCGTCACCTCCATGACGCCGCGGGCCAGCGCCGGGTAGAGAGGGAAGAACGCCCAGGCGTTCTGCTTGACGTCACCGGCCGCGTCCAGCGGGATCGTCGACGGGTAGCCGTGGAGGGCGATCTCCTTGTACCAAGAGCCGTCGAACATCAGCCCGACCCACGGGAAGTACGACGGATGGGCATCCGTCCAGCCGTTCGCCTCCTGGACGCGGGCCACCCAGAGGAAGACGACCGTCGTGAACACGCGGCTGACCGCGTACACGGCCAGCGTCCGGCCCCACCAGGGCCAGGTGCGCGGGTCCAGGCGCCGCCGGGTCGTCACCGTGCGCTCGTCGGCCACCTGCCCTGCCTCCAGGCTCACGCCAACCCCCGCACCGCGACCGCCGGCGGCCGCTCGCCGCGCACGCTCGCCACCATGTCCAGCACGCGGCGGGTCGCCGCGACGTCGTGGGTCCGGAACACCCGCGCACCGAGCCAGGCGGCGACCGCGGTCGCCGCCAGCGTCCCGTCCAGCCGGTCGGCGACCGGCAGCCCGAGCGTCTCGCCGACGAAGTCCTTGCGGCTCAGCGCCATGAGCACCGGATGGCCCAGCGCGACCAACGCCTCCGTGCGACGCAGCAGGTGCAGCGAGTGCCAGGTGTTCTTGCCGAAGTCGTGCGTCGGGTCCAGCAGCACCGACGCCGGGTCGATGCCCAGCCCCACCGCGCGCGCCGCCCCGGACGCCAGGGTCGCCACGACGTCGTCGACCACGCCCTCCAGGCCGTCGCCGTACGTCACCCGGAACGGGTCGGTGCGCGGCGCGGCGCCTCCGGTGTGCGAGACGACGACACCGAGCCCTCGCTCCGCGGCGACCTCGACCAGCGCGGGGTCGTGACCGGCCCAGGTGTCGTTGACCAGGTCGGCGCCCTCGTCGGCCACCGCCCGGGCGACGTCAGCGCGCCAGGTGTCGACGCTCACCAGCAGGTCCGGGTGCGTGCGGCGCACGTGCGCGACGAGCGGCACGATCCGTGCCGCCTCCTCCGCGGCACTCACCTCGGGGCCTCGCCCGGCGCGCACGCCGCCGAGGTCGACGATCGCCGCGCCCTCGCCGGCCGCCCGGGCGACGGCCTCGCGCGCCCCGTCCTCGTCGTACCGGGCCGCCGCGTAGAAGGAGTCGGGGGTGCGGTTGACCACAGCCATCACCACGGGGCCGGCCAGCTCGCGGCCGCGCAGCCGCAGCGGCGGGGCGCCGGCAGGGACGCCGGTCACCACCCGGCGTCGCCCTCGGCCGCGCGCTCGGCGGCGGCCTCCTCGGCGGCGCGCAGCTCCGCGCCGCGCTCCACGACGATCCGGACGGCCTCCTCGGGGTCGTCGGTCAGGTGGAGCAGGTCGACGTCGTCGCGGGCGATCAGCCCGCGCTCCGCGACGGTGGTGCGAATCCAGTCGATCAGGCCGCCCCAGTAGCCGGTGCCGACGAGCACGATGGGGAACCCGGTCACCTTGTGGGTCTGCACCAGCGTGAGCGACTCGAACAGCTCGTCCAGCGTGCCGAACCCGCCGGGCAGCACGACGAAGCCCTCGGCGTACTTGACGAACATCGTCTTGCGGGCGAAGAAGTACCGGAAGTTGACCCCGAGGTCCACCCACTTGTTGAGGCCCTGCTCCATGGGCAGCTCGATGCCGAGGCCCACGGACAGCCCGCCCGCCTCGACGGCGCCGCGGTTCGCGGCTTCCATGATCCCCGGCCCGCCGCCGGTGATCACCGCGTAGCCGGCCCGCACCAGGCCGGAGGCGATCTCACGGGCGAGCTCGTACTCGGCGTCGCCCTTCCTGATGCGCGCGGAGCCGAACACGCTGACAGCCGGGCCGACCTCGGCCAGGGCGCCGAAGCCCTCGACGAACTCGCTGGTGATGCGCATCACGCGCCACGGGTCGTCGTGCAGCCAGCTGACCTTGTCACCGCGGGTGAGCAGCCGCTCGTCGGACGTCGTCTGGGGGACCTGCGTGCCGCGCAGCAGCACCGGACCCCGGCGGTACCCGTTGCCCTTGCGGCGCTTGGCCGGACGGGGGTCCGGGGTGTCCTCGCTCATGGCGGTCAGCCTAGGGCGCGGGGCTGTGCGCTATGCGGTGAGCCAGGCGCGCAGCGCCGCGTG
>CAZFTZ010000102.1:0-6684 GCA_964521875.1 uncultured Cellulomonas sp.
GTACTGCACCGCCGAGGTGTCCAGCGAGACCTGCGCGCAGAAATCCTTGAAGGGGGCCGGCAGCCGGTCGCTCCACAGCACGGTGAGGTTCGGCTCGGGCGCGGGGCCCAGGTCGTACAGCGTCTGCAGGAACCGGAAGGATGTCTTGGTCACCAGCGGGCGGCCGTCCTCACCCATCCCGCCGATCGTCTCGGTCACCCAGGTCGGCTCGCCGGAGCAGAGCTCGTCGTACTCGGCGGTGCGCAGGAACCGCACCAGCCGCAGCTTGACCACCAGGTCGTCGACCAGCTCCTGCGCCTCGTCCTCGGTGATCCGGCCGGTGACCAGGTCGCGCTGCAGGTACACGTCGAGGAACGTCGAGGTGCGGCCCAGCGACATCGCCGCGCCGTTCTGCTCCTTGATCGCGGCGAGGTAGGCGAAGTACAGCCACTGCACCGCCTCGCGGGCGGTCGCGGCGGGCCGCGAGATGTCGTGGCCGTACGACGCGGCCATCGTGGCGAGGTCCGCCAGCGCGCGGATCTGCTCGGCGAGCTCTTCGCGGTCGCGGATGACGTCCTCGGTCGAGCGCTCCATGTCGAGCGCTTCCTTCTCCAGCCGCTTGGCCGCGACGAGCGCGTCCACCCCGTAGAGCGGGACGCGGCGGTAGTCCCCGATGATCTGGCCGCGGCCGAAGTCGTCGGGCAGCCCGGTGATGATCTGGGCGTTGCGTGCGGCGCGGACGTTGGGCGGGTAGACGTCCATCACGCCGTCGCCGAACGTCTTGCGGTAGGTGGTGAAGATCTCCTCGAGCTGCGCCGGCACGTCGTAGCCGTGCTCCTCGAGCGCCTCGCGCACCGCGGGCCAGCCGCCGTTGGGCATGATGGCGCGCTTGAGCGGCTCGTCGGTCTGCAGGCCGACGACGATCTCGCGGTGCTGGTCGACGTACCCGGGCGCGTGCGACGTGATGCGCGACGGCGTGCTCGCGTCGACGCGGTAGCCACCATGGCGCTCGGCCGCGACCAGCCCGTCGACCGTGGCGCACAGCGCGCGGGTGCGTGGCGTCGGGCCGGCGAGGAAGCTCGCGTCACCGGTGTACGGCGTGTAGTTGCGCTGCAGGAAGTCCCGCACGTCGACGTCGTCGACCCAGGGCCCGCCGACGAAGCCCAGCCAGGCTCCCGGGAGCGTGTCGACCGCGTCGCGCGCCCGCGTGCTGCTGGCCATGGGTTTGTCCCCCTCGGGTAAAGCGTCAACCCTGGTCATGAAGGTATCGCCTAAATACATGGGATGTCTCGGGACCATCGTCCCTCGGTGTGGGAGCGTGACCGCGGGGCGAGCCGCGACCCTCCGGTCGCTTGCCGTCAGAGCGGGGCGTCGAGAGCGGCGAGCGTCTCCGCCGCGAGGTCGCCCGGCCGCAGCCGCAGCGCGTCGACGATCTCCTCGCGCGAGGCATGGGCGAGGAACTGCCGCGGGATGCCGAAAGCCCGCACCGGCGTGCCGATGCCCTGCTCGCGGGCCCGCTGGCCCAGCAGCGCACCCGCTCCCCCGTCGACCAGGCCGTCCTCGACGCACAGCACGTGGTCGTGCTCGCCGACCAGCTTGACCAGCGCCGCCGGCACCGGCAGCACCCAGCGCGGGTCGACGACCGTGACCGCCAGGCCGTGCGCGGCGAGCAGCCGGCCGGTCTCCAGGGCGGTCGGCACCATCGCGCCGACGCCGACGACGAGCACCCGACGGGTCTCGCCGGGTGCCCCCTCGTGGCGTGCCAGCACGTCGACGCCGTCCCGGTCCTCGAGTGCCGGCACCGGCTCCGGCAGCGGGCCCTTCGGGTAGCGCACCACCGTCGGGGCGTCGTCGACGTCGACGGCGGTGCGCAGCGCGGCGCGCAACGTGTCCTCGTCGCGCGGCGCCGCCAGGCGCAACCCGGGCACCGCCGACAGCATCGCGACGTCCCACATGCCGTTGTGGCTCGCGCCGTCGTCACCGGTGATCCCGGCCCGGTCGAGCACGAACGTCACGCCGGCGCGGTGCAGCGCGACGTCCATCAGCACCTGGTCGAACGCCCGGTTGAGGAACGTCGCGTAGACCGCGAACACCGGGTGCAGACCCGCGAACGCCATGCCCGCCGCCGAGGCGGCGGCGTGCTGCTCGGCGATGCCGACGTCGAACACCCGCTCCGGGAACTCCGCCGCGAACGGCGCCAGCCCCACCGGGTTGAGCATCGCCGCGGTGATGCCGACCACGTCCGGACGCCGCCGGGCGATGGCCAGCATCTCGTCGGCGAACACACCGGTCCAGCCGAACCGCGACGGCGCCACCGGCAGCCCGGTCTCCGGGTGGATCTGGCCGACGGCGTGGAACCGGTCGGCGACGTCCTGCTCGGCCGGGCTGTAGCCGCGACCCTTCTCGGTGATGACGTGCACGATCACCGGCCCGCCGTAGGCCTTGGCCCGGCGCAGCGCCTGCTCCACCCCGCGCTCGTCGTGGCCGTCCACCGGCCCGACGTACTTGATGCCGAGGTCCTCGAACATCCCCTGCGGGGCGACGATGTCCTTGACGCCCTTCTTCAGGCGGTGCAGGGCGTCGTACATCTGCCGGCCCGGGGGGCCGGACCGCCGCAGCGTCGACTTGCCCCACGAGAGCACCGACTCGTACGACCTCGTCGTGCGCAGCGCGTCGAGGTGGCGTGCCAGGCCGCCGATCGTCGGGGCGTAGGAGCGGCCGTTGTCGTTGACGACGATGACCAGTCGGCGGTCCTGGCCGGCCGCGATGTTGTTGAGCGCCTCCCAGGCCATGCCGCCGGTCAGCGCGCCGTCGCCGACCACCGCGACCACATGGCGCTGCGGCTGGCCACGCAGCTCGTTCGCCTTGGCGATGCCGTCCGCCCAGCTCAGCGCCGCCGACGCGTGCGAGTTCTCCAGCACGTCGTGCGGGGACTCGGCGCGGCTCGGGTAACCCGACAGCCCTCCTGACCTGCGCAGCTGCGAGAAGTCGGAGCGCCCGGTGAGCAGCTTGTGGACGTAGGCCTGGTGGCCGGTGTCGAACACGAGCGTGTCGCGCGGGGAGTCGAAGACGCGGTGCAGCGCGATGGTCAGCTCGACGACACCCAGGTTCGGCCCGAGGTGGCCGCCGGTGCGGGACACCTGCTCGACGAGGAACCGGCGGATCTCCGCGGCGAGCGCGTCGACCTGGCGGGCGGGCAGACGGCGCACGTCGGCCGGTGTCCGGATGGACTCGAGCAGACCCACGACCACCTCCCGCGCGCTCCGTTGGGCGCGTACGCCCGGCCGTCCACTGTAAGGCCGCAGGGTCCTAGCGGGTACCCATGACCTCGACACGCACCCGCGCGTCGGTGTCGACCTGCACGGAACCGTCACGGCTCAGCCGCACGCCGAGCGGCCGGCCGGCCAGGCGCAGGCCCTGCACGTCGAGCGGCCGGGGCACCGTCACCGCGGGGCGCACCTGCAGCCGGCCGCCCGGCACGTCCGGCGCCAGGCCGAGGGCGGACGTCAGCACGGTCACCACCGACGCGGCCGACCACGCCTGGGGCCGGCACGCCGCCGGGTAGGGGACGGTGCGGGGGGTGTCGTCGAGCGAGTCGCCGCTCCACAGCTCCGGCAGCCGCCAGCCGAGGTCGACGGACGCCGTGAGCAGCCCGTCGGCGAGCAGCGCCGCGGCGTCGTCGTGCCCGGTGCGGGTCAGCCCCGCCACGGTGATCGCGGTGTCGTGGGGCCACACCGAGCCGCCGTGGTAGCGCAGCGGCCAGTACCCGGCCGACGAGGCAGACATGGTGCGCAGCCCGCGCCCGGAGCACATGTCGGGGCGCAGCAGCCGGTCGGCGACGGCGTCCTCCTCCTCCGCGGTGAGCAGGCCGGTGCCGAGCAGGTGGCCGATGTTGCTGGTCACCGTGTCGACGAGGCGCTTGTCGCCGTCCAGCGCGATGCCCGGGTAGTCACCCGCCGGGTCGTGCACCCAGAACCGCTCCCGGAACCGCGTCGCCAGCCGGCCCGCCCACTCGCGCCACCGGTCGGCGCCGGGGCGGCCGAACGCGTCGAGCAGCGCCGCGCCGTCCAGCGCGGCCTCGTGCGCGTAGCCCTGGACCTCGACCAGGGCGATGGTGCCCTCGGCGAGCCGGCCGTCGCGCCACTGCACCGAGTCGCCGGAGTCCTTCCACCCCTGGTTGGCCAGCCCGTGCCCGGACTCGTCGACGTACTCCAGGAAGCCGTCGCCGTCGGCGTCGCCGGAGTCGGCCATCCAGGCGAGTGCCGCCTCGGCCGCCGGCAGCAGCGCCTCCACGTCCTGCGGGTCCATCCCCCAGCGCCACGCGTCGTGCAGCAGGCACACCCACAGCGGGGTGGCGTCGATGGTGCCGTAGTACAGCGGCGGCAACGTGAGGCCCTGGCCGATCGGGAACTGCTCGCGCCGCAGCTCGTGGAGGATCTTGCCGGGCTGCTCGGCGGTCGCCGGGTCGGTGCGGGTGCCCTGCCGGGCCGCCAGCGTGCGCAGCGTACCGCGGGCCAGGTCGGTGCCGAGCGGCAGCAGCATCCGCGCCGCCCACAGCGAGTCCCGTCCGAACAGCGTGAAGTACCACGGCGCCCCCGCGGCGACGAACACCTCCCCGGGTGCGAACGCCGCGGACATCCGCAGCGCCGCCAGGTCTCCCAGCCCGCGCCCGACGAGCTCCGGCAGCCGGGTGTCCAGGGACGTCACCACGGGCACCGACCACTCGACGTCGCCGGTCGCGGGGGCCGTGACGACCGGTGCGCGCTGCGCCGCGCGCAGGTACCAGGCGACCTCGGCGGGCTCGCCGGTACGGGCCTCGAGGTCCCAGGCGATCACCGCCTCCGACTCGTCGGACCCGGCGGTGAACGTCGCCCCGGGTGCGGTGACCGTGACCTCGACCGACTCCGACGTCCAGGTGACACCGTCCGGGCCGAGCCTCACCGGCGGCGGCTGCGTCGGCAGGCCGCGCTTGATCTGCTCCAGCCCCGCCGCGTCGGAGCGGACGCGCACCTCGACACGCCCGGCGACCGGGTCTGTGGTGGAGCAGGACAGCCGCAGCACCTCGTCGATGCCCTCCGGCCGGGCGGTGCGGACCCGATCGAGCCGGGACGTCGGGTCGGCGCCGGGGCCGTCGATGATGCGGACCGCGGCCGCGACGTGCACCTCCTGGCGGCGGGACGGTGCCGCCTGCATCGTCTCCGGCTCGGCGCCGCCGACGGTGAGCACGGCCGCCGAGAGCACGCGCACGTCGCCGTGGTAGAAGCCCTGCGCACCGCCGACACGCACCTGGCCGTCCCGCGCCGACCACGCCTGAGTGGGCGCCTGGACGGCGGCGAGCAGTACGTGGAGGAACGGCTGCAGGTCCATCGTCGACCTCCTCAGGTCAGCTCGCCCGGCAGGCACCGCCGGGACCGGCGGCAACGTCCGGTCGTCGGCCACGTCGCCGAACCGTGACCTTCCCGTGATCCCCCACCGTTGACACCACCGGACGGCAGCGCAAGCCTATTGCCATCCATTTGATCGTTCCAACCCTCTCGAACCCGGGATATGAACGATCCAAGGCGGCAAAGGAGCGGCCGTGGCAGCCCAGCGGGCGACCATCGAAGACGTCGCACGGCACGCCCAGGTGTCGCGCCAGACGGTGTCGAACGTGCTCAACGCTCCGCACCTCGTCGCACCGGGGACGCGCGCCCGCGTCGAGAGCGCGATCGGCGAGCTCGGCTACCGGCCGCACCTGGCCGCCCGCCAGCTTCGAACCCGGCGCTCGCACGTCATCGGTCTGCGGCTGGAGCCCAGCCGGGACGGCATCAACGGCGCCGTCCTCGACCGGTTCCTCCACGGGCTCACCGAGGCGGCACAGCACGCCGGCTACCGGGTCCTGCTGTTCACCGCGACCGACGACGCCGGCGAGGTCGCCGAGTACCAGGCGCTGCTGGACACCTCGGACCTCGACGCGTTCGTGCTGACGAGCACGCACCGCGGGGACGTCCGCACCCGCTGGCTCGCCGCGCACGAGGTCCCGTTCGTCACGTTCGGCCGGCCCTGGGAGGACGACGGCGCACCCCACTGCTGGGTCGACGTCGACGGCCGGGCCGGGGTCAGGATGGCGACGGAGCACCTGCAGCAGCTCGGCCACCGGCGCATCGGGTTCCTCGGCTGGCCCGAGGGCTCGGACGTCGGTGCCGACCGCGAGGCCGGGTGGCGGGACGCCATGACCGCCGCCGGCGCGGACGCCACCACGCTTCGCGAGCTGCGCCGCGTGGTTCCCGACGACGTCGCGGCGGCCTCGGTCGCATGCGCCGAGCTCGGCCACACCGCCGCGCCAACCGCCGTCGTCTGCGCCAGCGACTCGCTCGCGCTCGGTGCCGTCGACGCGCTGCGTGCCACCGGCGCCGCCGTCGTCGGGTTCGACGACACGCCGGTCGCGGCCGCCGTCGGCATCAGCTCGGTGGCGCAGCCGCTGGTCACGGCCGCCGAACGAGCCTTCGCACTCCTGCTGGACACCCTGGAGCACCCCGGCAGCGACCGCGCCGCCCAGGTGCTCCTTCCGCCGCGCCTCGTCGGGCGCACCTCGATTACACAGTTACGCCCCTAGCCCGCGGCGCCGTCAGTCCGCCGAGGACGAACATCACTGCAAAGTAGCAGCACCATGGACAAGCGCCTTTCCAATCACCGCGTACAGCGCCGCCGCACGTTCGCGCTCTC
>CAZFTZ010000103.1:0-2885 GCA_964521875.1 uncultured Cellulomonas sp.
CGAAACGCCTCCGATACCGCCGGCCGCTCAGCAGCTCCGGCGTTTCCATGGGTCAGTGCGGGTGGATTCGACGCGAGTGGGGCGCGACGCCGGCCGAATCGCGGACGAGGTGATCGCTCATCTCGCCGGCCAGGTGGGCGCGGAAGTCACCGTCACCATCGAGATCGAGGCGAAGCTCCCGAACGGGGCAACGGATCAACTCGTGCGTACCGTCACGGAGAACAGCCGGACCTTGAAGTTCGACAGCCAGGGGTTCGAGACGGAATAGGGGAGTGCCGGCATAGAGCCGAAGATCCGAGTGCAAGAGGGGAGGGAGCCAAAGAGATGACAGAAGCTACCAATACCGAGTGCCAAGGACGGCTGCCGTAATGCAGCCGATCTGCTGAGGATCACATGGCGCTCGTACCTTCCGCCGCGACAATCAGCGTGAGCGAAACGCTGGCATTGCTGGATGGGCCATTCCGCGCCTTCGCGGACGGCGTCGCTGAGGATCGGTATGCGCTCTGGCTAGGATCGGGCATCTCGTTCGGGCGCGTCGATGGTCTGAAGAAAATCATACCGCGCGTTATCGAATTCCTCCGCGCTCAGATCGACCTCAGCAATCCGAATTGCCGGTTTAGGGCTGCGCTAAATCAAGCCCTTGCGCTGGCACAACTCTCACCGGAGGAGCAAGGCCGTGTTGATGTGGCCCGTCCGTTTACGGAGTGGCCCGACGCGGATGCGATTACCGGACGATTGATAGGCAATTACGCGCGTTTGCTTGAGACAACGGTCGACGGAGAGGTGGACGATTTTGTTCTCTGGAACGGCGTGGACATCGCGTCAACGTTTGCGAACCCCGCCCTCGAACCGGATGTCGAGCACATCTGCATCGCCATCCTGCTACTCGAAGGTGTGTCGTCGGACATCGTGTCAGCCAACTGGGATGGTCTCGTCGAGAAGGCCGTCGACACACTAACCGCGGGCACGCCGGCCCTCGTCGTCTACGTGCGACCGGAAGATCTTCGGGAACCACCACAACGCGCGCGCTTGTTCAAGTTTCATGGCTGCGCAGTGAAGGCTACGGTTGATGAGGCGACCTACCGACCGTGCTTGGTTGGCAGACAATCGCAGATCCATGGTTGGGTCGCCAGGCATGACAACGCGCCTATCGTCCAGCAGTTGATCAATCTCATCGCGGCAAAGCCGACGTTGATGATGGGCCTCTCCGCCCAAGATGCAAATATCCAGGCTATCTTCGCGCAGGCGGAAGACCGGTTGGCGTGGCCGTGGCCGGGCGACCGTCCAAGCTATGTATTTTCGGAGAATACCATCGGCGTTGACCAGCAAGGCCTGCTGCGGAACGTCTACCGCACCGCGTACACGCCCGCCACTCGGCAGCAAATTGAGGAGAGTGCTCTCATTCGAGCATATGCGAAGGCGCTGCTAGTATCGTTGGTGCTGCACACGCTATGCACGAAGCTGCGGTGCCTGATCGAGCTCTTACCTAGTGCGCTGGGGGCAGCGGATCGGCAGCATTTGCAGGCAGGCGTGGTAGCGGTTCGCAATCGCCTCGCGACTGCGGCTGAACCCGATCGAATGGCTTTCGTCCGAGCGTTAGTCGACCAGAGCAGCCGCGCGATCATGATGTTTCGTGACGGCCATGCGCCTGCGGCCGGGCGCCCTTACAATCCCATCTCGCCGGTTCCCGTTCAGCAGTTGGCAGCGGACACGGCTCTGCCCGCGTCGGGACTGCGGGAGGCAGCGGTAGCGACCGGGATTCTTGGACTTGGTCTCGACGCCGGCGTCTGGACGCTGGATGCCGTAGATTCTGCTGACAACACGAGCGGCGTTGTCCGCGTCACCTCAAGTGCTGGCGCGGCCAAGGTCTACCTGGCCGCGAACAGTCACGCTGCGTTGTGTCTTCGGCACCACGGGCATCTGATCGATGGTGACGATGCAATTGTTATTCATAGTCTGGAGACCACACCCAGCTTGCCAAGATCGCCACGAGGCGCACCTGGCCGAACGGGGCGACCTGGACTGCGTGAAGTCAGCATCGCCGAACTCGTTGGCGCAGCCGCCACCAGCGCGGACTTGCTTCAGCGCTTTCGGGAGCAGGTGGCTCTATGACCGCTTCAACGCCGGTCGACCGTGTCGCCGAAGTGCTGACTGGCGCCGGATACCGTCGTGTTTCGACGCCGCTCGATATCGCCGGCTTGCAGTTTGACCTGCCTGCCGCGTTCGTCGGTACGAGTCCGTCACCCGACCTCATCGTCGTTGCAGATACGGCCTTCGATCAGGAACAGCGCATTTTGAGAAAGATCGAAGGCATTGCGCGGGCCATGGATGTGGTGCGGTCGAAGCGCCCGCTTACTGCAGTTCTCGCCGGACCAAGGCCAAGCTCGGCCGTGCTGGAGTCCATGTCGCGGGTATGCCGTGTGCTGCCCATCGGCACAATCCTGGACGCGGATGCCGATGCGACCTTGCGGAACTGGCTCGCTGTTCTGATGCCACTTAGCCTTCCCGTGCCCAACGCCAGCATTGCCGATCCTTTGACTGAGATCGCGGGCCAACTCGGCGGACTCGATCCCGAGATCGCGGCTCTCGTGGATGTGGCACCGCAGGGGGCCGACGCCGTCCAATCACGCTTGCACACCCTCATCGTTGAGCCGCTGGATGAGGAAGATGCTGGGAAAGAGCCATGACCCCCTTGCTGAAGTCGATCACGGTAACGAATTTTCGCAGCATCAAAGGATCCGTCACGGTTCCGCTTGATGCACCTGTCGTCCTCATCCACGGCCAGAATGGCACCGGGAAAACCAGCATTCTCTCGGCAATCGAGCTGGGCCTGACGGGCCAGGTTCCATCGCTCGCCCGTCTCGACAGCGACTATGTCTCTCATC
>CAZFTZ010000104.1:0-11630 GCA_964521875.1 uncultured Cellulomonas sp.
CGTACCGGGGGACGGCGCGCGCCTCGAGGGACGTCTTCGGATAGGTGCGGCAGTCCGGGCATGACGGGAGCCATCCGTCAGGGGTGAAAGAAAGGGACAAGTCGGGCGCGGTTGGGTGCTGCGACCTAGACGCATGTCCAGATGTCCCGGGCGCTCACCGATCAGCCCCGTACGGTGAGGCCCGCTCGCCGCGGCCCGGTCGAATCCATGGGGGTGGACACCGGGGCCGACGGCGGGCTCCACCTGCGTGACGACCGGCTCGGTCGCGCGCTCCACATCACCGGGGGACGACGACATGACCACCATGACCACCACCGAGAAGACGGACCGCGACCGCAAGCGCCGCGGTGTCGCCTTCCTCAAGTTCGGGCTCGCGGGTGCCGCGCTGCTCGGCATCGCCGCCGCCACGTCGGCCGCCTGGAGCGACGACGCGTGGTTCAAGGCCGACGCGAAGGGCGCCACGTTCGAGCTGCAGGGCAAGGACTCCAGCGGCACCTTCAAGGACGCCGACACCGAGGCCGACGCGCTCACCATCTCGAGCACGCTGCTGGACAACCTCGTCCCGAACGAGACCCGCGTGTTCACCGTGACCATCAAGAACAACGGCTCCGTCGACCAGGCGGTCACCGACAACTACACATGGGTCTCCACCGGCGCCGACTTCACCACGCTGCCGACTGTCACCCTCAGCACCCTCACCTCGCCGCTGACCGCGGGCTCCTCGGAGGACGTCACGGTCACCGTGTCCGTCCCCGACAGCTGGGCCGAGTCGAACCAGGGCAAGGCCGAGAGCCTGCGCATCTCCTTCACCGGCACCAGCGTCCCGACGCACTGACCGGCACCCGGTCCCCTCGGTAGGCCGGGGCGGCGGTGACCCGCCGCTCCGGCCCCTTCCGGTCCACCACGGACCACTGCGCCCCTGAGGCTGTCGTCCTGCTGCACCAAGGAGCTCCGATGCGTGCCCTCAAGTTCGCCGGCAACGCCGTGCTCTGGGTCGTCGCTGCCCTGGGGCTGGTCAGCCTGCTCGTCTGGGGCGCCACCCAGCTCGGGTACGTCAAGCCCCTCGTCGTCATCTCCGGCTCGATGGAGCCCGGGATCATGACCGGCGACCTGCTGATCGACGTCGCACACCCGACCGCGCAGGTCCAGGTGGGTGAGGTCGCGTCCCTCGACAGCGACGTCACCGGCAACCTCGTCTCGCACCGGGTGGTCGGCATCGAGCCGGCAGGCGACGGGCAGTGGAGCGTCCGCATGAAGGGCGACGCCAACGCGTCGGAGGACGGCGGCCCCTACCTCGTCGGCGACCGCGTGTGGCAGCCCTGGCTGCAGATCCACGGCGGCGGGTTCGTTGTCACCACGCTCACCCGGCCGTCGGTCGCGCTGCCGCTGGGCGTCGCGCTCGTCTGCCTGCTGTCCCTCAGCCTGCTGCCGGCCGCACCCGCCCGGCGGGCCGGGGACCCGACCCGCACCCCCAGCCGGCCCGGGGGGCGCCACCGTGCGCTGCCGACGGACGTGCCGGCCGACCTGACGAGCGTGCGATGAGGATCCGTCCGGGCACGGGTGCCGCCACGAGCCTCGCGCTCGGGGCGTTGCTCGCCGGCGCGTCCGTGGTGCTCGGCGCCGGGACCGCGCAGGCGGCTCCGCAGGCACTGCCGGTGCGCGTGTCGTTCACCGAGCTGCAGCCGGGCGACGTCCGCAGCTCGTCCTGGCCGGTGCAGATCGCCGCGCCGGCCAAGGTCGCCAGCGCCGTGCTGCACCAGGACGGCGCGCCCGGTGTGCGGTGGACCGCCCGGTTGTGCCCGACGAGCGGAGCCGGGACCTGCGTCGACGTGATGACCCTCGGCCAGGGTGCGAGCGTCGCCGCCGGCGCCTACGTGATGTCCGTCGGCCTCACCGTCACCGGCGACCTGCAGCCCGGCCAGTCCCACAGCCTCGAGGCGCGGTACACGTTCGTGGAGGACGACGACGGCATGCTGGCCGACACCAGCGGCCCGTTCGGCTCCGGTCGCGGCCGCTCGCTTGCCCTCACCGGCTCGGCGGTGCTGCCGCTCGCGGCGTCCGCGCTCGCCGCCACGACGCTCGGCGTCCTGCTCGTCGTGCTCGCCCGCCGCCGGCGCGACGACGAGGTGCCGACGACAGACGCCCAGGAGACCTCATGAGCACACCGCGCACACCCCGCCATGCCCGTGGGCTCACCGGCCGCGGCAAGGTCCTCACGTCCGCACGGGTGGTGCTCGCTGCGGGCCTGCTCGTCGGCCTCGGCGCCGCCGCCTCGTCGGCCGCCTGGACCAACGGCGCCTACTTCCGCAGCGGCGCCAGCAGCGCGAGCGTCGAGCTGCAGGCCTGCTCCAGCGCCAACCCCGGGGCGACGAACCCGAGCTGGACGTGCGAGAACGCGGACGCCTCGGGTGCCGCCCACGTCGTGCTGTCGAGCTCCGCCTTCAGCCTCATGGTGCCCGGCCAGACCTACTCGACGACGGTCCAGCTGCGGAACGCCGGCACGGTGCCGCTGACGGTGAGCAGCACCATCGCCGGCATCGCCGAGCCGCTGACCGGCACAGCACCGAACGCGACCCTCACGGTGAGCCCCGCCGGCCCGACGACGATCGCGGCGGCCGGTTCGCTCAACCTCACCGTGACCGTCACCACCCCGTCCAACTGGGACATGAGCCACGCGGCGACGACCAGCGCGGCCGCTCTCGAGATCGTCTCGACGGGTACCACGACCCCCTGATGCCGATGCGAACCGCGAAGCACGGGGGGGAGCGGGCCGGGGCGCGGTGGCGCCGGCGGACCGTCGTCGCCGCGACCGCGCTCGTCGCGTTGGTCGCCGGCGGGGCAGTGGCGCAGCCGACGTCGGCGTCCTGGACGGACCGGGCCTACCTGCACGCGACCGTGTCCACCGACTTCTGGCGGCCCTGGTACGGGCAGCTGCGGCTCGCCGGGACCCAGCTCTGCCTCGACGTGCCGAACCGCGACGACGAAACCGGCCTGAACGTGCAGCTCTACGCGTGCAACTCGACGCCGGCGCAGATCTGGACCTTCCTGCTGAGCGAGGACACGCTGCGCGTCTACGAGTCGGTGGGCATCCGCGCCCCGGGCGACGACCCGACGCCCCTGTGCGCCCAGCAGAACCAGAAGAACAACAACCCCGTCGCGATCACGCTCCAGCGCTGCCGGAACTTCACCAACGCCGACTACTGGGACGTGGTCCAGGTGGACGGCGGCTACTGGATCCGCAGCCGGAGCAGGGTCAACAACGCGTACCAGTGCCTCGACGTGGCGAGCGGCTCGCAGACGCAGGGCACGCTGGTCACCACGTCCCCGTGCACCGCCGCGAACCGCGCTCGGGTGTGGGTGCCGGAGTACGTCGCGTCCGTCAGCTATGCGTGAGGCCGGAACCGGAGGCGTTCCCATCCAGGCATGGCCCCGACCCCGGCGGCCGGCGGCCGTGCTGGCAGCGCCCGGCGTCCTCGGCGGCAACCTGGTCGCCTACCCCGGCTATGCCTGCGCGACGCTGACCCAGCAGGGTGCGCCGTTCACCGCGTACGCGCCGGGCTGGGTGTCCGGGACGGGGAGCGCGTTCTTCCAGCTCACCGAGAAGTGGACCGGGACGTCCAACCTCATCTGCTCGTAGCCGTCCCGCTACTTCGTCCCGCCGCCCAGCAGCCCGCCGAGGATCGACCCGAGCCCGCCGAGCCCGCCGCTGCTGCTCGACGACCCGCCGCGGATCGAGCCGAGGATGTCGCCCAGCCCTCCGGCGGAGGGTTGCTCGGCGGGCGCCGCCGCGGGGGTGGTCGTCGGGGCCGCCGCGGTCGTCGCCTCGGCCGTCTTCGATCCCGCCCCGGCGATCTTGTTGGCGATGTACGTCATGACGATCGGCGCGAGGATCGGCAGCAGCTTGGCCAGGATGCCGGAGCTCGCCTTGCCGGTGGAGCCGAGGGCCGCGACCACCTGATCCTGGTTGGACCCGACGATGTGCTGGACGATCTTGGCGCCGTCGTCGGTGTCGACGTCGGCGAGCGACACCCCGCCGCTGATGAGGGACGTGTCCTTGCCGAGCAGGGCGGACAGCAGCGAGGACGCGCCGCCCGGGTCCTGCGCGTTGGCCTGCATGCCGCCGACGAGCGCCGGGAGCGCGGCGTCGACGGCCGACTTCGCCGTCGCGTCGTCGACCCCGAGGGTGGCCGCGACCTGGTCGATCGGGATGAGCCTGGCGATGTCCTCGAGCTCCGACTGCCCAGACATGAGTCCCCTCCGTCGTCGTCGCGGCCCGCCGCCGCGCCTGCGCTCAGGCTAGGGGTGGGTGATCCCACCCGCGACCGGAGCGTCACAGGGCTGTCTCGCCTGGTCATGCCGCCCGAGACCCCTCAGGACGGCCGCCCGCTGCCGATGGGTGCGACCGTGACGCAGACTGCCCCCCGCTCCGCCGAGCAGGCGCCCGGCCGCCGCCGCGGCCCGGTCGTGCCGAACGGGCAACGCCGCCGCTTCGGGACCGACGAGATCATCGTCTCCAAGACCGACACCCGCGGGCACATCACCTACGCCAACGACGTGTTCGTCCGGGTCTCGGGGTACGCCGAGGAGGAGCTGCTCGGCGCGCCGCACAGCATCATCCGGCACCCGGACATGCCGCGGGCGGTGTTCCACCTGCTGTGGGAGACGATCGAGCGGGGCGAGGAGATCTTCGCCTTCGTCAACAACCTGGCGGCGGATGGCGCGAACTACTGGGTGCTGGCGCACGTCACCCCCTCCTTCGACGCGGCCCACCGCATCGTCGGCTACCACTCTCACCGGCGTTCGCCCGACGACGCGGCGATCGCCGAGGTGGAGCCGCTGTACCGGGCGCTGCTGGCCGAGGAGCGCACGCAGACGACGGCGCACGCGCAGGTCGCGGCGGGACGCGCGCTGCTGGACCGGACGCTGGCCGAGGCCGGCGTCACCTACGAAGAGCTCGTCTGGGGGGTGATCGCCCGTGGCGCTGCGGCTGCGTGACCGGGTGCCGGCGCCCTCGTCCGCCCCGGAGGCGAGGAGCGACGACGCGCACTTCCGCACCGTCGCGGACGTGCTGGCGAGGGTGGCGGAGGGCGACCTCGAGGTGCGGGTCCCCCCGCTGCCGGGAGCGTCCGACGAGCTCTCGGCGATGCGCGGGCAGGTCAACCGCGCGCTCGACGTGATCGACGCGTTCGTCCGCGAGGCGCAGGTGTCGCTCGTCGCGGCGGCCGAGGGGCGGTTCCACCGGCGGATGCTGGTGCGCGGCCTGCCGGGGGCGTTCCGGGTGGCCGCCGAGCAGATCGGCACCGCCCGGCAGGGGATGGAGACGTCCTCGCAGCGGCTCGCCGACCAGGAGGCGGCGCGGTTGGCGATCGTCGACAAGGCGGTCGAGGTGTCGACCCACGTCGCGGCGGCGTCCACCGAGCTGTCGGCGTCGGCGGGCTCGCTCGCGGCGTCGGCGCGGTCCGGCGTGGGCGAGGTCGACGGCGCACTGGTCACCGTGCGCGCGCTCGAGGAGACCGCCGACCGGATCGGTGCGACGGTCCAGCTGATCCGCAACGTCGCCTCGACGACGCGCATGCTCGCGCTCAACGCGACGATCGAGGCGGCGCGTGCCGGCGAGGCGGGCAAGGGGTTCGCGGTGGTCGCCTCCGAGGTGAAGCGCCTGGCCGACGACACCGCGGTGTCCTCCGAGGAGATCTCCCGCCAGGTGCAGGAGGCGCAGTCGGCGGCCCAGGAGGCCGCGCGGGCCATGGCGCGGCTCACCGAGGTGATCCGCGGCATCGATCAGGAGGTCGAGGGCATCGCCGCGGCCGCGGGCGACGGCGAGTCGGGCCTGGCGCGGCTGGCCGAGGAGCTGCACACGCACATCGGGCAGTTCGCCGGGTGACCTCGGGCGATGCCCGTCGTCACGGTTCGCCCGCCGTCTGTTCGCCACGGGCGATCACGGGAACATCCCAGGAGTGCCGCACGTTCGACCGGGCGAGATGAAGAGATACGAAGACCTCGAGCACGACGACGGAACGGTCGTCCGGTACCGGCGTCACGACAACGGTGACGGCCTGGTGGCGACGGGAGCCCAGGTGGCCCCGTCGGCGTTCGTCGCGCCCTCGGCCTGGGTGGACCCGGGTGCCGAGGTGGGCGCGAACGCGCGGATCGGCGACCACAGCTGGGTGGAGCCCGGCGCCAGGGTGCAGTCCGGTGCGCGGCTCGGCACGCACGTGCACGTCGGCCGCGACGCGGTCGTCGGCGCGGGTGCCAGGCTGGGCAGCAGGGTGACGGTCGGTGCGGGTGCGGTCGTCGACCGTGGCGCGGTGGTCGAGGCGGAGACCTCGATCCCGGCACGGACCGTCGCGCACCGGTCCAGCCGCTCCGCCTGGACGCCGGCGGCCTGACGGCCCGGACTCGTCGGCCACCCAGCACGCAAGAACCAGGGACGCAGCGAGCGCGCCTTCCCCGAGGGGCGGGCGCGCTCGCCGTCGTGGTGGGCGGGACCTATCCGCCCAGGAGGTCCTCGAAGCTCGGCACGTCGTCGTAGAGGCCGGCGCGCTGGGTCGGCGCCTTGGCGGCGACCCGGTCCGCCAGCTCGGCGGCGGCACGGCGGATGCGGTCCGCCAGCGGCTTGACGTCGTCGGAGTCGTCCGCCCAGTCGTCGGTCGCGGCGAAGACGCTGGTGGGCACCACGTCGGCGTGCAGGTAGGTGAACACGGGCCGGACCGCGTACTCCAGCACCAGCGAGTGCCGTGCCGTGCCGCCGGTGGCGCCGAGCAGCACGGGCGTGCCGGTGAGTGACGTCGTGTCGAGCACGTCGACGAACGACTTGAACAGCCCGGCCGGCCCGGCGGTGAACACGGGCGTGACGGCGATGACCCCGTCGGCCGCCGCGAGGGAGGCCTGTGCCGCCGCCAGCGGCCCCGCGGCGTAGCCGGTGAGGGTCATGTTGACGACGTCGTGGGCCAGCTCGCGCACCTCGACGACGGTGACCTCGGCGGTGCGGCCGCGGGCCGCGAGCTCGTCGGACACGGCCTGGGACAGCCGGTCGGCGAGCAGCCGGGTGGACGAGGGCTGCGACACCCCGGCCGTCACGACCACGATCGATGCGTTGCTCACGTCATTCCTCTCGTCCTGGTCCGCTCCTGCGCAACCCGCGCCCGCCGTCCCCCATTCCGCGAGCGCGCTCGGCGGTGGGGCGTCAGCGGGTGACCGTCACCGCGTCGGCGGCGTCGACGTCGTCCTCGGCGGTCTTGCCTGTCCAGTGGTCGGCGGCGGCGACCTGCTGCTCGTGGACCTGACCGGCCGCGCGGGCGGCGGCGACCATCTCGGCGTGCGTCGGCGGGTTGGCCGGCACGTCGGCCGGGCGGATCTTCTCCGCCTCGGCGCGCAGCACCGGGACCACCTCGGTGGCGAGGAGGTCGATCTGCTCGAGCACGGTCTTCAGGGGCAGCCCGGCGTGGTCCATGAGGAACATCTGGCGCTGGTAGTGGCCGATCTGCTCCCAGAACGTCCCGTACCGGTCGATCACCTGCTGCGGTGAGCCGACGGTGAGCGGGGTCTCGCGCGAGAACTCCTCCATCGACGGGCCGTGGCCGTAGACCGGCGCGTCGTTGAAGTAGGGCAGGAACTCGTTCCAGGCATCCTGCGAGTTCTTCCGCATGAACACCTGGCCGCCGAGGCCGACGATCGCCTGGTCGGCGCGTCCGTGGCCGTAGTGCTCGAACCGCTGCCGGTAGAAGCCGATCATCGTGGCGGCGTGCTCCAGCGGCCAGAAGATGCCGTTGTGGAGGAACCCGTCGCCGTAGTAGGCCGCCTGCTCGGCGATCTCGGGGGAGCGGATCGAGCCGTGCCAGACGAACGGCGGCACGCCGTCCAGCGGGCGCGGCGTCGAGGTGAAGCCCTGCAGCGGGGTGCGGAACTTGCCGGACCAGTCGACGACGTCCTCGGTCCACAGCCGGCGCAGCAGCGCGTAGTTCTCGACCGCCAGGTTGATGCCCTGGCGGATGTCCTTGCCGAACCACGGGTACACCGGGCCGGTGTTGCCGCGGCCCATCATGAGGTCCATCCGGCCGTCGCTGATCACCTGGAGCATCGCGTACTCCTCGGCCAGCCGCACCGGGTCGTTCGTCGTGATGAGCGTGGTGGCGGTCGACAGCGTGATGTTCGTGGTCCGCGCGGCGAGGTAGCCGAGCATCGTCGTCGGGGACGACGGCACGAACGGCGGGTTGTGGTGCTCGCCGGTGGCGAAGACGTCGAGGCCGGCCTGGTCGGCGTGCTCGGCGATCGTCAGGATGTTCCGGACGCGCTCGGTGTCGTCCGGGGTGTGGCCGGTCGTCGGGTCGGTGGTGACGTCGCCGACGGAGAAGATGCCGAACTGCATGATGGCCCCTAGGTCTATGCGTTTGCATGAACAGCCCTCACAACGGGTGGCCGCGACGCACTATTCCCGCCGGTAGGACCAAAGTCCTCGGTGTGATGTATCTGACACCGCGTCGCCCACTCCTGACTCCCCGGTGCGCCGAGATCCGGCGCCACGGAAGGAGTCCCACGATGTCGATCGTCACCGGTGCCGCCGCGACCTCCACGGCCGGCCGCGCCCTCGACGCCGTCGCGCTGACCAAGGCCCTCGCGGCCGGGCTCGCGCGCGTCCACCTGCCCGGCTCGTCCGCGTACGACGAGCTCACGGCCACCCTCGACCCGCTGGCGCGCCTGGCGCCCGTCGTGGTGGTCGAGCCGACCTCCGCCGACGAGGTCGCGCGCACCGTGCGCATCGCCGGCGCCCACGGTGCCCGGGTCGCCGTCATGGGCACCGGCCACGGCACCGAGAACCCGATGGAGGGTGCCGTGCTGGTCGCCACCCGCTCGCTCGACGAGCTCGTCGTGCGCCCCGCGGAGCGGACCGCCCGGATCGGCGCCGGCGTGCGCTGGCGTGCCGTGCTGGACGCCGCGGCTCCGTACGGGCTGGCGGCGCTGTGCGGGTCCGCCCCGTCGGTCGGTGTCGCCGGGTTCCTCACCGGCGGCGGCGTCGGGCCGCTGGCGCGATCGCACGGCCTGTCGTCGGACCGCGTGCTGGAGTTCGAGGTCGTCACGGGAGACGGCGAGATCCGCCGCGCGTCCGCGGACAGCGAGCCCGACCTCTACTGGGGCCTGCGGGGCGGCAAGGCGACCCTCGGCATCGTCACCGCGGTCGAGCTCGAGCTCGTCGAGCAGCCGGAGGTCTACGCCGGTGCGCTGTTCTTCGACGAGCCGGACGTCCCGGCGATGCTGCGCACCTGGGCGGTCTGGTCACGTCTGCTGCCCGACGAGGGCACGACCTCCGCCGCGATCCTGCGGATGCCGCCGCTGCCGGACGTGCCGCCCTTCCTGGCGAACAAGGCCGTGCTGCACGTCCGCTTCGCGTGGACCGGCGACCCGAAGGTCGGCGAGGAGATGATCCGGGCGATGCGCGGCGTGGTGACGCCGCTGGTCGACACGGTGGGTCTCATGCCGTACCAGCGCATCGGCGACGTCCACTCCGACCCCGAGGGCGCGATGCCGGTGCACGCCGAGCACGTGCTGCTCGACCGGTTCGACGCCGCCGGCGTCGAGCTGCTGCTGGACCTGGCCGGCCCGCAGTCCGCGACGTCGCAGCTCATGGTCGAGGTGCGCCGGCTGGGCGGCGCGATCGAGCGGCCGCTGCGCGGCGACTCGGCGTACTCCGTGCGCGACGCCGAGTGGTCGCTGTTCACCGTCGGCCTGGCCATGCCCGAGATCGCCGAGCTGGTGGCGGTCGACGCGCAGCGCATCGTCGACGGGTTGGCGCCGATCACGCGCAGCGGCGCCATGCCGAACTTCCTGCACGGGTACGGCGAGCCCTGGGCGCGGCGGGCGTTCCCGCCGGCTGTCGCGGCGCGGCTGCGCGAGCTGTCGCTGCGGTACGACCCGGCGGGCGTGCTGCTCGCCGGAGACCTGGTGCGCGAGGGCTAACGGCCCCAGCGGTGCGTGACGGGCCCGGGGGTGCGCCTGCTCCCCGGGCTCGTCCCTCCCGTGCCCGACGAGGTCGCGGCCGGGCTCGGCGTCACCGTCGGTGCGGCGGTGGTCGGTGCCGTCGTGGGCTCGTCGGCCACCGCCTGGTCCGGCGCGACGGCGGGCGCCTGTGCCGTCAGCGGGGCGACCGCCTGGGTCGCCGGGTCGGACGGCGCGGTCGTCGTCTCCGCCGCCGGAGCGGTGGTCTGGTCCGGGGCGGGCGTCGTCGGTGCCACGGAGGGGATCACGTCGAAGCCGGCGGTCTCGTTGTCGGTGTAGATGGCCCCGGTCGCGCCGATCGCGGGCCCGACGAGCGCGCCGCTGCCGAGCACGACGACGACCGCCAGCCGTGCCCACGCCCCGGCGTCGGCGGGCCAGAACCCGCGGCGGGGTGCCCGGTCAGTCGAGGAGGATCGCATCGAAGCTCCGGCCCTCGACGGGGCGGTGCGCCGGGCGCCGGCGGTGGTCGGTCAGCACGGCGAGCAGCTCGAGCAGACCGAGCGCGACCAGCGGCGGCACCAGCATGAGCGCCCGGCCCTGCGGCGAGCCGGCCCACGCCAGCACGGTGCCCCAGTGGTGGTGCCAGCCGATGACGACACCGCGCACCCGGCTGACCGGGGTGGCGTTCGGGTCCGGTGAGGAGTTCGCGTCACCCTGCGTGACGATGTACGGCTGCAGGATCGCGTTGCCGTCGCCGTCCAGCACCGGCACCATCCGGCCGGTCGCGGCGTCCTCCTGGAGGGCGGGGAGCTGGTGCAGCTCGACGATCCGGTGCGTCACCAGGCTGTCGCTGCCGACCGGGCGGAACGTCACCACCTGGTCGACCTTGAGCTCGGAGGCGTCGGTGATCGCCCGCAGCACCACCACGTCGCCGGCGACGAACCGCGGCGCCATCGACCCGGAGGTGACGACGAGCAGCCGCTGGCCGTGGAGCTGGTACCACAGCGGCACCGCCAGGCTCGCCGCGTAGGCGACGCCGCCCACCGCGACGACCGTCCACAGCGCGACCGTGACCGCGACCCGCCACCACGGCCGGTGCTGCTTCGGCCGCGAGACCCGCACCATCGGCGGACGCGGCGTGCGCCGGTCCGCGAACTGGGCGAGGTCCTCGGCAGTCACCATGCGGAACTACCTCACGGGGTCGGTGTGGCGGTGTTGTTCACCACCTGCTCGGCGTCGAAGCGGAGCGTGATCTTGGTGCCGGTCGCCTGCAGGGCGTTGCCGGCGTCGACGTCCAGCGTCGCGCGCGCGCACAGCTGCTCGCTCCCGGAGACGGTCAGCTCACGGCCGTCGGTGAACGGCGTCGTCAGGTAGCTGCCGAGGATCGGGGTGAACGCGGTGGCGTCCTTGGACAGGGTCGCCGTCGGCGGGGCCGAGTCGCGGTTCGTGTCGTTGGCCGCCACGCACGGGTGGGTCGCGTCGACGACGAACACCTCGAGCGCCATCCAGTCGCGGACGTCCTCGGTGGCGGTGGGGGCGGCCTCGGCGCCGAGCGCCGGGTCGGTAGCCAGGGCCGTCGTCGGGTCGCTCGTCTGGTAGGAGACCGCGTAGCGCAGCGCCAGCGAGCCGTCGTTCGTCACCGTGATCGGCTTGGCCACCGAGTCGCCGGGCGCCAGGCCCTCGGCCGGGAGCGCGAA
>CAZFTZ010000105.1:0-5748 GCA_964521875.1 uncultured Cellulomonas sp.
CGGGTGCGCGCCACCGGGAAGGCGGCGAGCTGCTCGACGACGGACTCGGCGTACCGGGCGAGCGCCCGCTGGTCGGCGTCCGGCACCGACTTCGCGGCCACGGTGGCCAGCGAGGTCGCGTCGCCGTCCGCGCGGTACTCCTGGCGGATCCGCTCGGCCCACGGGTAGGCGGCCGCGCGCAGCGCCTCGCGCTGCGGCTCGGGCGCCTCGACGGCGCCGATCGCGGCGAGCAGCAGGTCGTGGATCTCGTGGACGGTGTTGGGGATCGCCTCGTCCGGGCACGCGATGGCGCACTCGAGACAGCCGGTGCAGGCGGTCGGGTCGAACACCGGCACCGTGCGCCGGAAGATGCCCTTGTCCTTGTTGACGCCGGTGCCGACCGGCATGAACAGCCCGGCACCCGGCAGCACCGGCGACTCGCCGATGGTGCCCTCACGGAACGGCCGGGCGGCCAGGTCCTCGTAGTACGCGGGGTCGAACAGCGCGGTGGCGCGGGACTCGGAGGCGGCCGGGCACACCGACGCGGACAGCGCGACGGAGCGCCGGGCGCGCACCGCGGCCGGCTCGGCGTCGACCGCGACGAACTCGTCGGCCTCGTAGTCGATCGGGGAGATCGCCGCGATGGCGTCGGTGATCACCGCCATGTTCGAGTTGACGATGGTGTCGCCCTTACGGCCGAACTTCTTCGTCAGCTCGTGGCGCACCTTCTCCAGGATGCTGTCGCGCGTGGCGCCCTTCGACACCCGGTCCACCCAGCCGACGACGGCGCCGATGAACGCGATGCCCATCATGCGGGTCTCGAGCTCGGGCGTCGGGGCGTGCTTCTTGGCGACCCGGAAGGCGTCCATCACGAGGAACTTGATGTCCTTCTCGCGGATGGTGCGCCGCGCGTGCGCCGGCAGGCTCCGCCAGACGTCGATGGGCGCCAGGTCGGACTGCATGATGAACGTGCCGCCCGCGGCCAGCCCCTTGAGCGGGTTGGTGTGGACGAACGCCTTGTGGTCCGGGGAGACGACGACCTCGACGTCCTCCAGCTCGGCGTTGGTCAGCAGCACCGGCTCCGGCGACAGCGTGATGTAGAAGTTCGTCGCCGCACCCGACTTCTCCGAGCCGTACTTCGGCGCCGACTTCGAGTACATCCCCAGCACGCCGGCGAGGATGTCGGTGAGCAGCTTGCCGGTGGCGATGGTGCCGTAGCCGCCGACCGAGTGGAACCGGATGCGCAGCGCGTCCTCCGGCAGCACCTGCGGGTTGGGCTCGGTGGCCAGGGCCATCAGCTCGGTCTCGGGGTACGCGGCGCGCAGCCGGTCCTGGACCTTCGCCAGCTCGGCGCTCGGGGTGTCGGTGAAGAACTGCGAGCCGAGGTAGACCAGCGGCGAGCCGGTCGGCGACACCATGTTCTTGAACGCGGCGACCAGGTGGCGCGGCTGCACGTCGTGCCCGCCGAGGCCGAAGATCGCCGTCGTCAGCCGCGGGCTGGCGGACAGCGCCGGGACGCCGGGGAACTCGCCCGGGTTCGACGCGTTGGCGCGCGCCCGGAACAGCGACTGGGTGACCAGGCGGGTCAGCGCGTTGTCGTCCGACCGCTCGAGGACGGTGACCGCCTTCGCGTTCTTCAGCGCGGCGACCAGCTCGGCCTCCGGGAACGGCTGCAGCAGCTTGACCGAGACGACGCCGACCTTGAGGCCCTGCGCGCGCAGGTACGGCAGCACGGCGCGCACGTCGTCGGTGATCGAGCCGAGGCCGACCATGACGTAGTCGGCGTCCTCGCAGTCGTACGCCATCACCGGGCCGTACTCGCGGCCGGTCAGCTCCGCGTACTCCTTCATCGCCTGGCGCGCCAGGTGAGGCACCGCGGAGACGAAGTGCGTGCGGTGGTCCACCGCACCGGCCTGGAAGTCGGGCTGGTTCTGCACCGGACCGGTCAGGCCGGGGTTGTGCGGGTCGACGAGCGCCGGCACCAGCTGGCGGGTGCCCTTGGCCCAGGCGTTCACCCAGGCGCGGCGCCACTGGCCCTGCAGGTCCGCCGGCACCCAGGCGAGGGTCTCGCCGACCAGGTCGCCGGCCTCGTCGGCCTCGATCGCGTCGGCCTTCGCGGCCAGCAGGGCGCGCAGCGTCGCGAGGTCGTCGGGCGCGAAGTCGTCGACGTGCCGGTCGAGGTACTGGCCGAGCTGGAACACGCGGCCCTTGGCGCCGAACAGGATCTCCTGCGCGACGGTCGGCGCCTTGATGCGGCCGGACGGGTCGCCCAGGTACTCCTTGAGCAGCTCGGGCTCGGGCAGCAGCACCTCGCTCATCACGTGGCTGGTGGCGAAGCCGTCGAACGTGTTGGCGACCGGGATCAGCGACAGCGACGAGGTGCGGTACGCGATCGCGGCGAGGTCGGACGCCTCCTGCGGGTTCGACCCGAACAGGATCGTGTAGCCGGCGGGCAGCAGGGCGTAGATGTCGTCGTGCCCGGCCATGACGTTGAGCGAGTGCTTGCTCACCACGCGGGCCGCGACCTGGAGGACGAAGCCACCGATCTTCTTGCCCACGGTGACGTAGTGCGACTCGAGGGCGTAGAGGATGCCCTGGCTCGACGAGGCGTTCGAGATGAAGTTGCCGCCGGTCAGCGCCGCGCCGAGGGCGCCGGACTGCGCCGAGTGCTCACCCTCCGCCTCGACGAAGAACGGGTGCTTGCCCCACACGTTGAGCTGGCCCTCGGCACGGGCGGCCTCGAACGTCTCGGAGATCTCCGTCGACGGGGTGATGGGGTAGCCGATGACGCCGCCGCACACGTGCTTCATCACGTGTGCCACGGCGCCGTTCCCGTTGATGACGTCCGGGATGCCGGGGTACTTGGGCTGGGTCTCAGTCACTGTGCGCGTCCGTGTGCGAGGAGGAACGGGTCCGTCGGGACACGGCTCCGGGGCGGCGTCGCAGGCGGAGCGGCGTCGACAGCGACGCCCGCCCCGTCTGTCGAGACGACGGACGAGGGGCTTCCTTGCAGTCCAAACAGGCCCAGTGAGGACTCTGTCAGCGTAAGTTCGTGTCAGGGGACGACCTGGGACTGAAGGCCCTCCTCAGGGGCTTCGGAGGGTCCGGTCATCCGATGACCAGCAGTCCCAGCAGGGCCAGGTTGAGGCCGACGACGAGCCCCACGACGACCCAGAGCAGCACGTGCTGGGCGCGGCCGGTGCGGCGCTCGCCCATGACGGCTTCGTCGTGCGCCAGCCGGACGAGCGGGACCAGCGCGAACGGGATGCCGAAGCTGAGCGCCACCTGGCTGGCGACGAGCGTCAGCGTCGGGTCTGCCCCGGCGGCGAGCAGCGCGATCGCCGGCACCAGCGTCACCGCGCGGCGCAGCGCGAGCGGCACGGAGCGGTGCAGCAGGTCTCCCATGACGACGGCGCCCGCGTAGGCGCCGACCGACGTCGACGCCAGGCCGGAGGCCAGCAGCCCGATCGCGAACGCCACCCCGACGCCGGTGCCCAGCGCGCCGGCGATCGCCGAGTGCGCGCCCTCGATCGAGTCCGTCCCCGGGGTGCCGGCCAGTCCGGCCGCGGCGAGCAGCAGCAGACCGACGTTGACCGCGCCGGCCACCGCCAGGGCGGTGCCGACGTCCCATCGCGTCGCACGCAGCAGCAGGTCGCGCTGGGGGGCGTCGGTGGCGTGACCGTGCCGGTCGCGGGCGAGGGCGGAGTGGACGTAGATCGCGTGCGGCATCACGGTGGCGCCCAGCATGCTCGCCGCCAGCACCACGGAGTCCGTCCCCCGGAAGCGCGGCACCAGCCCGGCCACCAGGCCGCCGGCGTCCGGCGGGCGCACCACGAGCCCGACGAGGAACCCGACGACGATCACGGCCAGCAGCGCCATGACGACGTGCTCGAACCGCCGCTGCCCGCTGCGGTTCTGCGTCGCCAGCAACGCCATCGACACCAGGCCGACGACGAGCCCGCCGACCCACAGCGGCAGCCCGAACAGCAGCCGCAGCGCGAGCGCGCCGCCGACGACCTCGGCCAGGTCGGTCGCCGCGGCGACCAGCTCGGCCTGGAGCCAGTACGCGACGCGGCCGCGCCTGCCCAGGCGTTGCCCGACGAGCGCGGGCAGCGACCGGCCAGTGACGATGCCGAGCGCCGCGGAGCGGTACTGGATCAGCAGCGCCATCGCGCTGGCAGCGACCAGCACCCACAGCAGCAGGTAGCCGTAGCGGGCACCGGCGGTGAGGTTGGCGGCGACGTTGCCGGGGTCGACGTAGGCGATGGCCGCGACGAAGGCCGGTCCGAGCAGCGGCAGGCCGCGGCGCAGCACCCGACCCGGCCCGCGCCGCAGGCGGACGGTGCCCGTCCCGCCGCTCGCCCGCACCGATGTCGCGGTCATCAGACCTCCGAAGTTCGGGTCTCCGAACTCCAGCCTAACCCGAGTCTCGTCGGCCACCGCGCGCACCCGCGCGCGGATCCGGAAATCGGTCGACAGGGGCGCCGGCCGCCGGTGATGGTGGAGGTATGAGCGTCACCGTCCGCGAGGTGCCGGCCGACGTCTCGCACGCCGACGAGATCGCCGCCATGGTCGAGGTGCGCACCGCCGTCGCGCTGGACACCTGGGGCAACCTCGACCTGGCCGACCCCGTGGCCGGCGACCTCGCCGCGCTGCGCGACCAGAGCTACACCCGGCACGGCTTCCTCGCCGCCGTCGAGGACGGCCGGACCGTCGGCGCGCTGTTCGCCGACCTGCCGGTGCAGGACAACACGTCGACCGCGTGGGTCAACCTGCTGGTGCTGCCCGGGTCGCGCGGTCGCGGCATCGGCTCGGCGCTGCTCGAGCAAGGGCTGGCATGGCTGCGCGACCAGGGCCGCACGGTGGCCCAGGCGTCCACCGACCAGCGCGCCGAGCCGCCGGAGGGGCTCGGGACGCTCGCGCCACCGACCGGCGCCGGACGGGTCCTCGCCGACAGCCCTGACGTCCGCTTCATGCGCAAGCGCGGCTGGGCCCTCGAGCAGGTGTCGCGCCGGTCGGTGCTGCCGCTGCCGCTCTCCGACGGCGCGCTCGACCGGTTCGCCGACGAGGCCGCCGCCGCTGCCGGCCCGGACTACCGGCCGGTCTCCTGGGACACCGACGCGCCCGGCGAGTGGGTGGAGCAGTACGCCTACGTGCTGAGCCGGATGTCCACGGACGCCCCGGTGGCCGGCATGGACTGGGGGCTGCAGGCGTGGAGCCCGGAGCGGGTGCGTGCCATGGAGCGCCGTGCGCGCGAGGGCGGGTACCGGCTCATGGTGCAGGCGGTGGAGCACGTGCCGACGCACACGCTGGCCGCGTTCACCCAGTTCTGGATCCCGTCGCACACCGACCAGGTGGTGCACCAGGGCGACACGCTCGTCGTGCCGGAGCACCGCGGCCGCCGGCTCGGGATGCTCGTCAAGGCGGCGAACCTGCGGCGGCTGTCCGACGAGCTGCCGGCGGTGCAGCGCGTCGACACCTGGAACGCCGAGGAGAACCGCTGGATGCTCGCGATCAACGTCGCGCTGGGCTTCCGCCCCTCCGGCGGGGCCGGCGAGGGGCAGCTGCGGCGGCCCTGCCCGGCACCGCCGGGGCGGTGCTCACGCCTCGTGGCGGGCGTGCGACATCGCCCAGGCGAGGGCGTCGTCGGCCAGCTGCTCCCAGCCGGTCTGGGAGACCAGCCGGTGCGTCCGACCGGGGTACTCCCGGTACTCCACCACCGCGGGCGAGCCCGACGAGCGGTACTTCGTGACGATCGCCTTCGCGATC
>CAZFTZ010000106.1:0-12634 GCA_964521875.1 uncultured Cellulomonas sp.
CTCCAGCGACGCACCGAGCACGACGGGTCGGTCGAGGACTCCCCGGCCGAGCGGCTGCCCTGGTACGCCATCCCGTGCTGCCCTCCGAACCTCGCTCGGCTGGGGGCCACGCTCCAGACCTACGTCGCGACGTGGGACCGGGCCGGCGACCTGGTGCTGCAGCAGTACGCGGCGGGGCGGGTGCGCGTGGCGACGCCCCGCGGCGAGCTCGCGCTGGAGGTGGAGACGTCCTACCCGTGGGACGGGACGATCGCGGTCACCGTCGAGGCGGCATCGGGCGACGCCGGTCTCAGGCTCCGGGTGCCGGGCTGGGCACGCGACGTGCGCGTGTCCGTCGACGGCCGTCCGGTCGAGCACGGTCCGGACGGGTACGTCGGTCTGGCCGGACCCCTGGTGGCCGGCACGCGGGTCGTGCTGGACGTGCCGATGCCCGTCAGGGTGCTCCGGCCGAGTCCACGCGTCGACGCGGTACGCGGCTGCGTCGCCCTGGCGCGGGGCCCGGTCGTGTACTGCGTCGAGGCGGCCGACCTGCCGGACGACGTCGACGTCGACGACCTCGCCGTCGCGCCGGACGCCCGGTTCGAGGCCGTCCCGGGTGCCGTCGGTGGGCGGGAGGCCGTCCTGCTGCGGGGTGTCGCGCACGTCGCGCCGGCCGCGGAGGTTCCGCTGTACGGCGAGGCCGAGCCACCGGGGCCGACGCGCCGGATCCCGCTGACCGCGGTGCCCTACGCGCTGTGGGCGAACCGGGGCGTCGGCGGGATGCGGGTCTGGCTGCCGGTGACGTCCCCCGACCGGCACCAGCCCTCCACAGCGCCGAACGCCTGAACCGACGACGAGAAGGACCACGATGCACACCGCACTCCTGACGCTCGACCCGGCCTTCACCGTCGGACCGGTCCGTCGCCGCACGTTCGGGTCGTTCGTCGAGCACCTCGGCCGCTGCGTCTACACCGGCATCTACGAGCCGGACCACCCGCTGGCCGACGAGGACGGGTTCCGCACCGACGTGCTCGCCCTGGTGCGCGAGCTCGGCGTGACGACGGTGCGCTACCCCGGTGGCAACTTCGTCTCGGGGTACCGGTGGGAGGACGGCGTCGGACCCGTGGCGCAGCGGCCCCGTCGGCTGGACCTCGCCTGGCACTCGACGGAGCCCAACACGCTGGGCCTCGACGAGTTCGTGCGCTGGGCCGCCAAGGCCGGGGTCGAGCCGATGATGGCGGTCAACCTCGGGACGCGAGGCGTCACCGAGGCGCTGGACCTGCTCGAGTACTGCAACGTCGCCGGGGGGACGCGACTCTCGGACGCCCGCCGGGCCAACGGTGCGACGGTGCCGCACGGCATCCGGATGTGGTGCCTGGGCAACGAGATGGACGGCCCGTGGCAGATCGGGCACAAGACCGCGCGCGAGTACGGGCGCCTGGCGGCGGAGACCGCCCGGGCGATGAGGCTGATCGACCCCGGACTGGAGCTGGTGGCGTGCGGCTCGTCCGGTGCGGGCATGCCGACGTTCGGCGAGTGGGAGCGCGAGATGCTGGAGGAGACCTACGACCTGGTCGACATGGTGTCGGCGCACGCGTACTACCACGCGACCGACGGCGACCTCGGGTCGTTCCTCGCCTCCCCGGTCGACATGGACCACTTCGTCGCCTCGGTCGTGGCGACGGCGGACGCGGTGCGGGCGCGTCGCAAGGCCTCCAAGCGGATCGACATCTCGTTCGACGAGTGGAACGTCTGGTACCAGGACCGCGCGGAGTCGCAGCCTCCGACCGGCGACGACTGGCCGGTGGCCCCGGTGCTCCTCGAGGACCGCTACGACGTAGCCGACGCCGTGGTGGTCGGCGGCCTGCTCGTGTCGCTGCTGCGCCACACCGACCGTGTGCACGCGGCGAGCCAGGCGCAGCTCGTCAACGTGATCGCCCCGATCATGACGAAGCCGGGCGGACCGGCCTGGCGCCAGACGACGTTTCACCCGTTCGCCCTCACCGCCCGGCACGCGTCCGGCCAGGTGCTCCAGGCGGCGGTGGACCGGATGCCGACGTACGAGACGGCGGCCTACGGCGACGTGCCGGTGGTCGACGCCGTCGCGACGTACGACGAGGCCCGATCCGAGGTGGTCGTCTTCGCGGTCAACCGCGCGCTCGACGCCCCGACCCGCCTCGGCGTCGACCTCCGGGCCTTCGACGGCGCCCGGGTGGTCGACGCGCGGACGTTGTCCGACCCGGACACGTCGCGGGTCGCGAGCGCCGACGACGACGTCACCGTCGCGCCCCGGCCGAACGGGACGGCGGACGTCGTCGACCGCCGGCTGACGATCGAGCTTCCGCCGGTGTCGTGGTCGGTCGTGCGATTGGCGGTCGGCTAGGGGCGGCGTCAGTCGACGGCTCGACCGCGGGGCGCCCGCTCAGCCGCGGGTCGTGAACTCGTGGACGGGCCACCCGGCGGCGGCCGCGTGGCGCCGCAGCCGCCGGTCCGGGTTGATCGCCACCGGGTTGCCCACCAGCGACAGGATCGGCACGTCGTGCGTCGAGTCGCCGTAGGCGTACGACGAGCCCAGGTCGATCCCCTCGCGACGCGCCAGGAGTTCGACGGCGTCCGCCTTGGCCGTCCCGTGCAGCAGGTCGCCGCACAGCCGCCCGGTGTAGCGGCCGTCCTCCTGCTCGACGACGGTGCCGAGCGCGCCGGCGGCGCCGAGCTTGCGGGCGATGATCTGGCCGACCTCGAGCGGGCCGGCGGTGACCAGCCAGACGCAGTGCCCGGCGCTGCGGTGCTCGTCGAGCAGCCGGCGCGCGCCGGGGAAGATCCGCAGCGTCATCACCGAGTCGTAGACGTCCTCGGCGATGAGGCCCATCTCGGCCACCGAGTGGCCGCGGACCAGGGCGAGCGCGGCGGCGCGCACCTCGTCCATCTGCTGCCGGTTCTCGCCGAACGTGCGGTAGCGCGCCTGGTGCACGGCGAACCGGAGGATGTCGGGAACCCGCAGCAGCCCGCGCCGGTACAGGCCGACGGCGAGGTGGAACGCGGACGCGCCGCGGATGATGGTGTTGTCGACGTCGAAGAACGCGCCGACGCGGCCGGACGCCGCTGCAGCCCGGTCGGGACGCGCAAACACCGGGTCACTGTACCGAGGGCAGGTGAGCGTCCCGTGACGGCGGTGTGTCTACCGTGGTGACGTGACGAGCGAGCCGCGGGTGGTGCTGTACGGACGGGCCGGGTGCCACCTCTGCGACGAGGCGCGCGTCGTCGTCGCGGAGGTGTGCGAGGACGCCGGCGTCCCCTGGGCGGAGGTCGACGTCGACGACCCGGCCCCGCCGGGCGGTGGACCGGACCCGTTCGAGGCGTGCGGCGACCGCGTCCCGGTGGTGGCGGTGGACGGCGTGGAGGTGGGCCAGTGGCGCATCTCGGGGCGAACGCTGCGCGCCGCACTCGCTCCGGGAGCCGTCGGACCCGTAGCGTGAGGCCTTGCGCCCACGTCAGGGGCGCACGGGAAGGTGGTGCGAGGTGACGACCGCAGAGGCGGAAGGCACGCACGAGCGCCTGCCGCGGGCATCGGTCGCCCGGCTCCCGGCGTACCTGCTCGCCCTCGACGGCCTGTGGTCCGAGGGTGCGAAGCTGACGTCGTCGCAGGAGCTCGCGGCGCGGTCGGGCGTCAGCCCGGAGCAGCTGCGCAAGGATCTGTCGTTCCTCGGCTCGTACGGCCGCCGCGGCGTCGGCTACGACGTGGCACGGCTGCGGGGGCGGATCGGCGCGGTGCTCGGGCTCGAGGAGCCGAATCGCGTCGTGATCGTCGGGGTGGGCCACCTGGGCCACGCCCTGGCGGCGTACGGCGGGTTCGCCGAGCGCGGGTTCTCGATCGTCGGGCTGGTCGACGACGACCCGGCCGTGGTGGGGACGACGGTCGCCGGGCTCGTCGTGCGGCCGGTGGCGGAGCTGCCGGAGGTCGTCGCGAGCACCGGGGCGACCATCGGCGTCATCGCGACGCCGGCCACGGTCGCCCAGCAGGTGGCGGACGCGCTGGCGGCGGCCGGCGTCAGCGGCATCCTGACGTTCGCGCCGCAGACGCTGCAGATGCCGGACGGCGTGCAGGTGCGCGCGGTCGACCTCGCCTCCGAGCTGCAGCTGCTGGCGTTCCACGGCCGGCACCGCGAGCACGTCAAGGTGTAGCCGCGCGTGGGCCGTTACCTCTCGTTCCTGCCGTTCGCGCTGGCGCTTGCCCTGGTGCCCGGCCCGGACATGCTGCTGACGGTGCGCAGCACGGTGGCCGGCGGCCGGCGGCGCGGCCTGTGGACGCTGCTCGGCGTCGGCGTCGCCAACGTGGTGCAGGGTGTGCTGGCCGCCTCCGGCCTCGGCGCGGTGGTCGCCGCCTCTCAGCCCGTGTTCGAGGCGATCCGCTGGGTGGGCGTCGCCTACCTCGTCTTCCTGGGCGTCCGCGCGCTGCGGACCGCGCTGCGGGCCGACGAGCAGGACGCGGCGGCACCCGGTGTCGCCCCTGCGCATCGGTGGACGGCGCTGCGTCAGGGCTTCCTGTGCAACATCACCAACCCGAAGGTGCTGGCGTTCAACCTGGCGGTGCTGCCGCAGTTCGTCGGGCCGCACGCCCGGCTGGGTGACCTGCTGCTGTACGCGCTGACCCTGACGACGATCGGTGTCGCGGTGCTGCTGGTCGTCGTCGCCGCGGCCGGTGCCGCGCGCCGGCTGCTGTCCTCGCGCCGTGCCCGGCGCCGCATCGAGGCCGCCGCGGGCGTGACGTTCCTCGGCTTCGCCACCGCGCTGGCGGCGGAGCACTGACGCACGACGGCCCGGCACCCCACACGGGAAACCGGGCCGCCGGCGCAGCGCTAGGGAGGTCAGCCCTCCTGCTTGACCGCCGCGATGTCGAGGTTGATGACGACCTTGTCGGAGACGAGCACGCCGCCGGCCTCGAGTGCCACATTCCAGGTCATGTTGAAGTCCTTGCGGGACACCGTGACGGTCGCCTCGGCGCCGGCGCGGGTGCCGCCCCACGGGTCGACGACGACGCCGGTGAACTCGGTGGCGAGGTCGACCGACCTGGTGACGCCGTTGATGGTGAGGTCACCGGTGACGACGTAGGTGTCGTCGCCGGTCTGCGTGATCGCGGTGGAGATGAAGGTCCACGGCTCGGCGCTCTCGGCGCTGAAGAAGTCGGCGCTCTTGAGGTGCTGGTCGCGGCCCTCGTTTCCGGTGCTGACGGTGCTCGGGTCGAGCTTCGCGGTGATCGACGAGGTCTCGAGCGAGTCGCCGAGCACCAAGGCGCCCTCGGTCACCTTGACGGTGCCCCGGACCTTGGTGACGCCGGCGTGCCGGGCGGTGAAGGAGGCCTCGGTGTGCGAGAGGTCGAGGGCCCAGGTGCCGGCGGTCAGCCCCTGGGGCAGCGCGGTGGTCGTGGTGGTCATGTCGCTCCAATGGTTGAACCATCAAGTTTGTAGTTCAACTTTCTACTACACTGTTGCGCCGGACGCAAGCGCTGAGACACTGGCGCGAGCGCCGAGGGGAGGGGCGATGAGCACGACGAGCGGCGAGGTCCGCTGGCTGACGGACGACCAGCAGCGCGACTGGCGCGCGTTCCGCGACGGCACGGTGCTGCTGCTCGACGTCCTGGGCCGCGACCTCGAGGAGCGCTCCGGCCTCTCGCTGCACGAGTACGAGGTGATGGTGCGGCTGTCCGAGGCCGAGGGGCGCACGCTGCGGATGTCGCAGCTCGCCATGGACGTCGCACACTCGCGCAGCCGGCTGACGCACACGATCGCGCGGATGGAGAACGCCGGCCTGGTGCGCCGGTTCGCGTGCTCGGAGGACGCCCGCGGCGTCAACTGCACGCTGACCGACGAGGGCTGGGCCCGGCTGGTCGCCGCGGCGCCGGGCCACGTCGCCAGCGTCCGCGAGCACCTGGTGGACGTGCTGTCCGACGAGCAGATGACCGCCCTCGGTGACGCGATGGAGTCCGTGCGCGCGCACCTGCGGGGCGAGTGCCCGGCCGACGACCTCGGCTGAGCCGCCCTCGCAGATTCGGCTGCCAGACTGGCCCCATGGTCGCGACGACGGTTCACCTGCTGCGCCACGGCGAGGTGCACAACCCCACGGGGATCCTCTACGGGCGCATGCCCGGGTTCCGGCTGTCCGCCCGCGGCGAACAGATGGCGCGGGTCGTCGCCGGCCATCTCTCCGGTGCCGACGGCTCGCCGCGCCGTGACGTCACCGTCGTCGTCGCCTCCCCGCTGGAGCGGGCGCAGCAGACCGCGACGCCGGTCGGCGAGGCGTTCGGGCTGCCGGTCGGCTCGGACGCGCGGCTGATCGAGGCGGCCAACCACTTCGAGGGCATGAAGTTCGGCGTCGGCGACGGCTCGCTGCGCCACCCCGGCCACTGGCCCTACCTGCGCAACCCGCTCAAGCCGTCCTGGGGCGAGCCGTACACCGAGCAGGCGGCGCGGATGCTCGGCGCCGTCGCCGACGCCCGCGCGGCGGCACGCGGCCACGAGGCGGTGCTGGTCTCGCACCAGCTGCCGATCTGGGTCACCCGGCTCACCCTCGAGCACCGCCACCTGTGGCACGACCCGCGCCGCCGGCAGTGCTCGCTGGGTTCCCTGACGAGCCTGCACTACGACGACGACGACCTCGTGGGCATCGGCTACACCGAGCCGGCCGCCGCGCTGCTCGCCGGTGCGTCGACGGTGCCGGGGGCGTGACGCGCGCGTGACGGGTGCGACGGCGGGTGCCGAGGCGGTGCGTCGGGTCGCGGTCGGCGGCGTGCCGGCGGGGCGCTCGACACGCGTCGCACGTGCGCGTCGCGCGCGAGTGGCCGTCGCGGCGGGGCTCGCCGCGCTCGGCCTCGTCCTCGCGGCGTGCTCCGGTCCGTCGTCGGGCGGCGGCGGAACGACGAGCGACGCCGGCTACCGGTCCGACGACGGCGCCACCCAGACCTGGCCGGCCGGCTCGCGCACCGGACCGGTGGAGCTGACCGGCACCGACGTCGACGGCGCGACGCAGGACGTCGCGACCTGGCGCGGCGACGTCGTCGTGCTCAACACCTGGTACGCCGCGTGCCCGCCCTGCCGCGCCGAGGCGCCGGACCTCGTCGCGCTCGCGAACGACTACCAGGCCCAGGGGCTGCACCTGCTCGGCGTGAACTCGACCGACGCCGCGGGCACCGCCGCCGCGTTCGACCGCGAGTTCTCCGTGCCGTACCCGTCGATCGTCGACACCGACGGCTCGGCGGTCGCGGCGCTGCAGGGCGTGGTGCCGATCAACGCGGTGCCCACCACGGTGCTGCTCGACCGGGAGGGTCGCGTCGCCGGCCGCATCATCGGCCGCGTCGACGCCTCCACGCTCCGGTCGATCGTCGACGGGCTGCTCGCCGAGCCCGTTGGGTCCGCGGCGCCGACACCGGCGGCGAGCGCCCCGTGACCCCGTTCGACGTCGGCGACGCCTTCGGCCGAGCGGTGGCCGGCGGCTCGCTGCTGCTCGCGATCCCGGTGGCGCTGCTCGCCGGCGTGGTGTCGTTCGCGTCGCCCTGCGTGCTGCCGCTGGTGCCCGGCTACGTCGGGTTCGTCGGCGGCTCGCTCGGGGCGGAGGCCGGGGCGGCGCGGCGTGGGCGCGTGCTGGCGGGCGTCGGGCTGTTCGTCGCCGGCTTCGCCGTCGTGTTCGTCGCGTTCGGCGCCGTGGCCGGCGGCGTCGGCGCCTGGCTCGCCCGGTGGCAGGACCCGGTGTCGCGCGTGCTCGGCGTGCTCGTCGTCGTGCTCGGCCTGGCCTTCGCAGGGCTGGTGCCGTTCCTCCAGAACGAGCGCAAGGTCCACCTCGCCCCGCGCGCGGGCCTGTGGGGCGCCCCGCTGCTCGGCCTGACGTTCGGCCTCGGCTGGACGCCCTGCATCGGCCCGACGCTCGCCGCGATCCTCGCGCTGTCGCTCGGCGGCGGCTCGGCCGCGCGTGGCGCCCTGCTGGCAGCGGTGTTCTGCGTCGGGCTCGGGCTGCCGTTCCTGCTCGTCGCGCTCGGGCTGGAGCGCTCGCGGCGGGTGACCGGCTGGCTCACCCGCCACCGGCGCGGCGTGCTGCGCGTCGGCGGCGGGCTGCTCGTCGTGCTCGGCCTGGCCCTGGTCACCGGCGTGTGGGGCCACTGGGCGGCCTGGCTGCAGGGGCTGCTCACCGGCGCCGACCCGTTCGTCCCGGTGGTGTGACCGTGCCCGGCGACCGTCCGCCCCGCCCCTCCGGCCCCTACCGGCCCGAGGGACTCGACGACGCCTTCACCTCGGTGGCGTCCGACGAGCCGGCGACGGGCGCCGCGGTGAAGGCCCCGGCCATCGGGTTCGGAGGGTGGCTGCGCTGGGCCTGGCGCCAGCTCACCTCGATGCGCGTCGCGCTGCTGCTGCTCGTCCTGCTCGCGGTCGCCGCGGTGCCCGGCACGATGTTCCCGCAGCGCGGCCAGGACGCCGCCAAGGTGACGACCTACATCGCCGGCCACGGCGCCGTCGGCACCTGGCTGGACCGGCTCGGCTTCTTCGACGTCTACACGTCGGCGTGGTTCAGCGCGATCTACCTGCTGCTGTTCGTCTCCCTGGTGGGCTGCATCCTGCCGCGCTCGCGGCAGCACTGGTCGGCGATGCGGGCGCGGCCGCCGCGCACCCCGCGGCGGTTCTCCCGGTTCCCGGCGCAGGCGCAGGCGGCGTCCGACGACGACCCGGAGGCGGTGGTCCGGCGAGCGGCCGCCGTGCTGGGCCGCGGCCGCCGGTACCGCGTCGACGTGCACGACGAGGGCGGCGGCACCTGGTCGGTGTCGGCGGAGCGCGGCTACCTGCGGGAGACCGGCAACCTGGTGTTCCACCTCGCGCTCGTCGGGCTGCTGGTCGCCGTGGCCTACGGCCAGCTGCTCCACTACCGGGCGCAGGTGATCGTCGTCGCGGGGACCGGGTTCGCCAACGCGCAGACCGCGTTCGACACCTTCGAGCACGGTCGGGCGTTCGACGCCTCGAAGCTCGAGCCGTTCACGCTGCGGCTGGACGACTTCGAGTCGGTGTTCGACCCGGTGACGCTGGCGTCGCGCGACTTCACCGCGCACGTCACGGTGACCGAGCCGGGCTCGTCGGCCCAGGCCCGGACCATCAAGGTCAACCACCCGCTCGACGTCGGCGGCACCCAGGTGTACCTGCAGGGCAACGGCTACGCGCCCGAGCTCACCGTGAAGGACGCGGCCGGCCAGGTCGCGTTCTCCGGGCCGGTGCCCTTCCTGCCGCAGGACGAGGTCTACACGTCGCGCGGCGTGGTCAAGGTGCCGGACGTGTCCGGCGGCCAGCCGCAGATCGGTCTCGTCGGCTTCCTGCTCCCGACCGCCGCGGAGGTGAGCGACGGCACGTGGGTCTCGACGAACCCCGAGCCCGGCGACCCGCTGCTGGTGCTGTCGGTGTGGTCCGGCGACCTGGGGCTGGACACGGGCGTGCCGCAGAACGTCTACCAGCTCGACGAGTCCGGGCTGACGCAGGCGGTCGACTCGTCGGGCGCGCCCGTGACCCTGTACCTGCGGCCCGGCCAGACCGTGACGCTGCCGGACGGGCTGGGCACCCTGACCTACGACGACACGCGCCGGTTCGCGGCGTTCGACCTGCGACGCGACCCGGCCCTAGGCTGGCTGCTGGCGTTCGCGCTCACCGCTCTCGCCGGGCTGGCGGCGTCGCTGTTCGTGCCCAGGCGCCGGCTGTGGCTGCGGGTGGCGCCTGGTTCGTCGTCCACCCCCGTCCGGGACCAAGGTCCCACTACAGTGGTGACCGCCGCGGGGCTGGCCCGGGGCGACGACGTCGGGCTCGCGCCCGAGCTGGGCCGTGTGCTCGCGGCCGTGCTCGGGTCCCCGGTGCCGGTGACGGGCCGCGCACCCGCCGACGACGACGCGGGAGGGGAATCGCCATGACGCCGGGTGACCTGTCCACCCTGCTGGTCTGGGCCGCTGCGACGGCCTTCACCATCGCGCTGTTCGCGTACTCGGTGGACCTCGCCCGGATCGCCGACTCCGCCGCCCGGCCGCGACAGGCCGCCCGCGCCGCGAAGGTCGCTGCCGCGGCCGCGACCCGCAACGTCAACCGCGCCGTCGAGCGCGTCCCCACGCTGGCCGGCGCCACCCTTCCCCGCGGGGCGTCCACACCCGTGGTCGCTCCGGACGCCACGTCGGCGGACGCCGTGACGCCCTCTCCCGGGGCGTCCGCGCATGCGGCTGCGCCGGGGACCACCGCTGCGGACGTTGCGGGGGGAGCCGGGGGCGAGGAGGCGCTCGGGCGGTCGGCACGGGCCGAGGGGATCGCCCGCTCGACGCACCTGCTCGGCATCGTCCTGCTGCTGGCCGGCATCGTGCTGCGCGGGGTCGCCGCCGGGCGCTGGCCCACCGCCAACATGTACGAGTTCACGCTCGTCGGCGTGCTGGTCGCCACCGCGGTGCTGGCGGCGGTGCAGCGGCGCCGGGTGATCGCCTTCGTCGCCGTCGTCGTCACCGCGATCGCGGTGCTGGCACTGGTGCTGGCACTCAACGCGTTCTTCATCCGGGCGGACGCGGTGCAGCCGGCGCTGCAGAGCTACTGGCTGGTGATCCACGTCGGCGTCGCGATCTCCGCGACGGGCGTGTTCACCGTCGCGTTCGGCACCTCCGTGCTCCAGCTCCTCTCGGCCGCCCGCGCCGAGACCCGCTCGCACCTGGCGACGCCGGGGCGGCGCGCCGACGGGCTGCGCCGGGTGTTCTCCGGCTGGCGCGTCACCGGCCCGCGGTTCGCCTGGCTGAAGCAGGTGCCCGACGCGCTGCACCTCGAGGCGCTCAGCTTCCGGCTCAACGCCGTCGGCTTCGTGCTGTGGACCTTCACGCTGATCGCCGGCTCGATCTGGGCCGAGCACGCCTGGGGCCGGTACTGGAACTGGGACCCCAAGGAGGTCGGCACGTTCGTCGCCTGGGTGGTCTACGCGGCGTACCTGCACGCCCGCACCACCCGCGGCTGGAGCGGCCGGCGGGCCGCCTACCTCGTCTTCGCCGGGTACCTCGTCGTGCTCGCCAACTTCACGGTCGTCAACCTGTTCGTGTCCGGGCTGCACTCCTACTCCGGGCTGAAGTAGCCGGCCGCGTCCGGCCCGGCAGCGCGGCGTCTAGCCTGGGCGGGTGCCGCTGCTCGTCTACTCGCTGCTGAGGCTGGCGCTCTTCGGCGCCTGCTGGTGGGCACTGGCGTGGGCCGGGCTCGACCCGTGGCTCGCGGTGGTGGCGGCTGCGCTCGTCGCGTGGGGACTGAGCTACGTCGCGCTGCGCGGCCCGCGTGACGCGGCCGCCCGCTGGCTCGCCGAGCAGGACGCGCGGCGCAAGGCCGGGATCCCGAACCTCTCCGCCCGGGCGCGGCAGGACGCGGCCGACGAGGACGCGCTCGTCGAGGCGCCGCCGGACGGGCGGACGCCCGACGAGGCGTCGACCGACGAGGTGCCGGGGGAGCAGCCCCGCGAGCCGGAGCCCGGCGAGGGCGACGGTCAGAGCGCCAGCCCGAGACCCAGCAGCACGCCGTAGCCCAGCTCGAGCATCCCGGTGCCTGCGAGCACCGGCACCAGCGCGATGCCCCGCGTCCCGGCCCGCACGCCGATCACCAGCGCCGCGACGCCCGGTGCGAGCAGCACGACGAGCAGCGACCACGGTGCCCAGAACGCGCACGCCGTCCCCAGCAGCACCGGGACGACCAGCAGCCACTGGTACGCGATGCGCGACCGGTGGTCGCCGAGCCGCACCGCGAGGGTGCGCTTGCCGGTGAGCGCGTCGGTCGGGATGTCGCGCAGGTTGTTCGCCATCAGCAGACCGCACGCCAGCAGCCCGACGCCGGCCGCGCCCAGCCCGGCCGGCCAGGAGAGGCGCAGCGCCTGCGTGTACGTGGTGCCGAGCGTCGCGAACAGGCCGAAGAACACGAACACGCCCACCTCGCCCAGCCCGCGGTACCCGTACGGTCGCTTGCCGCCGGTGTAGAACCACGCGCCGAGGATCGCCACCGCGCCGACCGCGACCAGCCACCACGTCCGCGACACCGCGACGAGGGCGAGCCCGGCGACCGCGGCGACGGCGAACGAGACGAAGGCGGCGCGCTTGACCTGCCGCGGCTGGGCCGCCCCGGACGCGGTGAGTCGCATCGGCCCGACCCGGTCGGCATCCGTGCCGCGCACGCCGTCCGAGTAGTCGTTGGCGTAGTTCGCGCCGATCTGCAGCGCCAGGGCGACCACCGCCGCGAGCACCGCGCGCCCCAGGGAGAACCCGCCGAGCTGCGCCGCGGCCCCGCTGCCGACCAGCACGCCCGACACAGACGCGGGCAGCGTGCGCGGCCTCGCTCCCGCCACCCACTCGCGCCCGCTCGCCACGGGAGCACACCCTATGTCGCCCACCGCGCGCACCCCCGCCGGCACTCACCGCTTCCGCCGAGTGCGTGGCGGGGGGCACGGTCAGGTTGCGACGGCCAGGGCGGTGGCGGCACGGCGGTCGGGCTTGCCGGGGCCGCGCGTGGGCAGGGCGGGCACGACGACGAGACGCCGGGGGGCGGCCGCCGCGCCGAGGTGGTCCGCGACGAGGGCGCGCAGCTCCGCCAGCGGGGGAGGACCGGCGGGGCCGACGACGAGCACGGCGACGACCGCCTGC
>CAZFTZ010000107.1:0-2670 GCA_964521875.1 uncultured Cellulomonas sp.
GAGCGCGCCTGCGGCACCGCCCGCCGGCGACGCCGTGGCCGACGAGTCCGCCGCGTCCGCGAGCGCCGACGCCGGGCTGACCTGGACCGTGACGCCGGACGGGTCGGCGCCGGTGGACACGACGCCGGACACGCGCACGCCCTCGCCGGGCTCGTCGGAACCGCCGGACCCGCCCTCGCCGCCGTCTCCCGGTGCTGAGCCGGTCCCGCCGTCTCCCGGCGCCGCGCCGTTGCCGCCCCCCGAACCCGGCGTGGGTTCCGGCGTCGCCGACTCTGTGGCCTGCGCCTCCGGCCCCGAGACCCGGCCGGTCACCCACGGCAGCGCGGTGAACACGGCGGTGATCCAGACCGCCGCCACCGCGACGATCGCGACGGCCCGCAGCGCGCCGCCGCGCAGCAGCGCGGGCGCGGTGAAGACGCCGTCCACCCGCTGCGGCGCTTGGCTGCCCGTCGCGGTGACGCGGAACCCGAACTGCCGGGCCCCACCGACCAGCCGGGGCCGTCGCGCGCGAACGCGCGCCCCGAGCCGCACGGTCTGGCGCCCGGGCACGTCGAGGCTGGGGCGCGACAGCCGCACCGTGGCGCCGTCGTCGGCCACGCCGTCCAGCCGCACGCGCACCGGCGTCTCGCCCGCGTTGGCGACCACCACCGTCAACCGGCGCCCGAACACGCCCTGCGACCGGGCCGGCTCGACGGACACGACGAGGCCCGTCGCACCGTCGACGCGCACGGACGCCTCGGCGACGGCCGACACCGGCGCGCCCGCTCCCCCGTGCGCGCGGGCCTCGACGACGACGACGAACGGGTAGTCGCCCGGCGCGACGCCGACCGGTGGGGTGATCGCCAGCGCGACCGTGACGGTGGCGCCCGGCGCGACGGCGTCCGCCCGCTCGGCCGGGGGCAGCCACCCGGGCTCCAGGCCGAGCACCGAGACGACGAGGTCCTGGGCCCCGCCCGTGACGTTGCGGGCGTGGACGCGCAGCACCGCGCTCTCGCCGGCGGCCGCGTGCGCACCCGCCGTGACGAGGACGCTCGGGGCGCCGCCGCCGGTTCGCTGCACAGGTGTGGCCATCGCTCACTCCACCGGCACGTCGGGATCGAGGGTGTACTGCTGGCTCGCGGTGAGCGCGATCGGCGCCGAGGCGTAGAGCGCCACGCCGGTCGGACCGGCCCGGACCTCGAGGATGTAGTTCTCCGGCGCGTCGAGGTTCGGCAGCACGTACGTGCCGTCGGCCGCCGTGGTCGTCGTCGCCACCGGCGGGGCGCCCGTGCCGTACTCCGCCGCCCGGAAGAGCACCACGGTGTAGCCGGGGAGCGGCTCGCCGATCTGCGTGACCCGGCCGGAGACCTGCGCGGGCGCGATCAGCGTCGGTGACAGGTCCCGCACGTCGCCGGCGCCGAGCTGGACGATCGAGCTCGTCGCCTTCGTCCCCGTGCGGGAGAACGTCACCGTGTACGTCCCCGGTGCCAGGCCCGGCACCTCGTAGTGCCCGACGTCCGACGCGGGCGTCGACGCCGTCCACACGACGAGCTGCGCCGTCCCGGAGGACACCGTCACGGTGACGTTGCCCACGGGCACCGGGCCGCCGGTCGGCGACGTCTGCCGCACGTGGCCGGTGAGCCGCGCCGTGCCGGCGCGCAGGGTGGCGTCCACGTGGTCCGCGCTCGTCGCTCCGGACGTCACCGCGCCATAGGGGTCGAGGCTCACGGAGAGCACCTGCGACTGCAGGTCGGCGCGCGAGAACGTCACCGTGTACGTCGACGGCAGGTGCAGCCCGGTCACCTGCCACGCGCCGGCGGGGGACGACGAGGTGACGGTCTGCGCGGTGACGCTGCCGTCGCTGACCGTGACGGACACGCCCGAGGAGACACCACCCGGCACGGTGACGGTGCCCCCGAGCGTCGCCTGGTCCCGGCCCAGCACCACCGACACGCCGGTGAGCGCCTGCGCCTGCGTCAACGTCAGGTTGAGCGTCGCGGGGGCGTAGCCGTCCGCCGAGACCACCACCGTGTACGTGCCGGGAGTCGGCAGGCCGCGCACGACGAAGGAGCCGACCTGGTCCTGCGTCAGCGACACCGTCTCGACGCGGGTCTGGCCGTTGGTCGCCGTGATGCTCGCGCCGCCCACCGGGCCGGCGATGCCGGCGACCGTCCCGGCGATCGACCCGTCGCCGACGAGCAGGGACAGCTCGATCCCGGTGCGGTCCTCCCCGGCGGCGACGTCGATCCGCTGCACGGCACCGGCGAAGCCGGCCTTCGTCACCACCAGGTCGTAGACGGCGGGCGACGGCAGCCCCGTGACGTCGAAGGTGCCGTCCGCCCCGATCGGGACGGTGCGGACGATCGCCCCCTGCGGACCGGTCGCGGGCGCCTCGCCCGGCTGCGGGGCGAGGTTGCCGGCCAGCGGGGGCGCGTCGAGCGGCATCTGGACGGTGAGCACCGCACCGCCGTCGTCCTACCCGAGGACCGTCCCCGACAGCTCGGCGGGCGCGCCGCCGACCACCAGGGTCAGGCCGGAGACCGTCTGCCCCGCGGTGACACGCACCGGCGTCGCGTCCTGCTGCGAGGGCGCAGACGGGTACCACGAGTCGGCGAACCCGGCGCCGCGCACCCGGAGCGTGTACTCGCCAGCGGGCAGCCGCGCCAGCGAGAACGTGCCGTCCGGGCCGGT
>CAZFTZ010000108.1:0-2539 GCA_964521875.1 uncultured Cellulomonas sp.
GCGCGGCGGCGCCGGGGCTTGGTGCCCTCACCCCCGGCCGTCGTGGTGTCGTTGACGTCGGGGATGTTCTGTTCGGTCACGCGGGGTGCTCCTGGGTACCCGGCAGCTGCCGCGCCCACACTGTCGCGGCGCCGCTCGGGCCGGTCGGTCGTCGCTCACGCACTGCGCGCGGCGACGGAAGTCGTCGTTGTCGCCACGGCCCCGCGGGTCGGCACCAGCGCCTGCGGTGCCCGCGGGGCCGGCTCCGATCGGGAGCCCGACGAGGCGGGGCGGCGGCTGGCGCGCACGACGCGCGGATGGGGCTGCGGCCCGGTTCGGGAGCGGTGTGGAACACCCCCTCGCCGCGGTCAGTATCGCACACGCAGGGGTTTCCGCCCGGCGCGACGCGGGCACGGCGCGCCGGGCGGCGCGCTTGGGCGGCGCGGGTCAGTCATGGGACCATCGTCCCGAGAGACGTAGGACGAAGGTCCCGATTGGCCGGGGGCCCCGGTTCTAGCGTCGGAGCAGGTGGTGCAGGTCACCGATGACCTGCATCGCCACCCATCGTCCGGACGAGTACGGAGACCTCCGTGGCAGCAGACGCGCTCGACCTGGCCCGCTGGCAGTTCGGTGTCACCACCGTCTACCACTTCATCTTCGTGCCGCTGACGATCGGGCTGTCGACCCTCGTCGCGATCATGCAGACACTGTGGGTCCGCACCGAGAACAAGCGCTGGCTCAAGCTGACCAAGTTCTTCGGCAAGCTGCTGCTCATCAACTTCGCGATCGGTGTCGCGACCGGCATCGTCCAGGAGTTCCAGTTCGGGATGAACTGGAGCGAGTACTCGCGGTTCGTCGGCGACATCTTCGGTGCGCCGCTCGCGATGGAGGCCCTGGTCGCGTTCTTCGTCGAGTCGACGTTCCTCGGGCTGTGGATCTTCGGCTGGGACAAGCTGCCGAAGCGGGTCCACCTGGCGACGATCTGGCTGGTCGCCGTCGCCACCACCGTCTCGGCGTACTTCATCCTCACGGCCAACTCATGGATGCAGCACCCGGTCGGCGCGACGTTCAACCCCGAGACCGGTCGCGCCGAGATGGTCGACCTCGCCAAGGTGCTGACCAACCCGACCGTGCTGGCGGCGTTCCCGCACACGATCGGCGCCGCGTTCCTCACCGCAGGCACGTTCGTCGCCGCGATCTGCGCCTGGTGGATGGTCAGGCTGGTGCGCGCCGGGGAGCGCGACAAGGCTCGCGACGTCTACCGCCCGGGCCTGCAGCTCGGCCTGGTCGTCATGGTGATCGCCGCCGTCGTCGTCGCGGTCACCGGCGACTGGCAGGGCAAGCTGATGTTCGAGCAGCAGCCGATGAAGATGGCGTCCGCCGAGGGGATCATCGAGTCCGGCGACAGCGTGCCGATGACCCTGTTCGCCATCGGGGACTTCTCGAACGACCCGGACAGCGTGCGGCGCTTCGTCGAGGTCCCCGGCGTCACCTCCTTCCTCGCCACCGGCGACTGGAGCGCGCACCTGTCCGGCGTGAACGACCTGCAGGCGCAGTACGAGGAGAAGTACGGCGCGGGCGTCGACTACGTGCCCAACCTGGCCGTGACGTTCTGGTCGTTCCGCCTGATGATCGGCTTCGCCCTGTTCGCAGGGCTGCTGGCGCTGCTCGCGCTGTGGCTGACTCGCAAGGGCAGGCTGCCGGACAACGTCTGGCTGTCCCGTGCCGCGCAGTGGGCGATGCCGACGATCTTCCTGGCGTCGATCTCCGGCTGGGTGTTCACCGAGATGGGTCGCCAGCCGTGGGTGGTGGCGCCGAACCCCAACCCGGAGGGCGTCGACATGGTGTGGCAGCTCACCGCGCGGGGCGTGTCCCAGCAGGTGGGCCCGGCCGCCGTGATCATCTCGCTCGTCCTGTTCACGCTGCTGTACGGCGTGCTGGCCATCGCCTGGTACCGCCTGATGCACCGCTACACGATCGGCGGCGTCGAGGACGACCCGGCCGACCCCAGCCCGGACAACCCCGCCAACCGGACGACGGACGAGGCCGACAAGCCCCTGTCCTTCGCCTACTGAGCCGGAGCGCGCCATGAGCCACGAGACGTTGCAGCTGATCTGGTTCGGCCTGATCGCCGTGCTGTGGACCGGGTACCTGGTCCTCGAGGGGTTCGACTTCGGCGTCGGGATGCTGCTGCCGTTCGTCCCGCGCGACGAGCGCGAGCGGCGCGTCGCGATCAACACGATCGGCCCGGTGTGGGACGGCAACGAGGTGTGGCTGCTCACCGCAGGCGGCGCCACCTTCGCGGCGTTCCCCGAGTGGTACGCGACGCTGTTCTCCGGCGCCTACCTGGCGCTCTTCGTCATCCTCGTCGCGCTGATCGCGCGCATCGTCTCCTTCGAGTGGCGCGGCAAGATCACCACCCCTGGCTGGCAGAAGGCCTACTACTGGGGCCTGGTGCTCGGCTCGTGGGTGCCGGCGGTGCTGTGGGGCGTCGCGTTCGGGAACCTCGTCGCCGGCCTGCAGATCGAGCCGGTGACGACGACCGTCAGCAACGTCGACG
>CAZFTZ010000109.1:0-10162 GCA_964521875.1 uncultured Cellulomonas sp.
GACGTGCTTCAGGCTCGCGTACGAGGCCGCGAACGAGTTCGCACCCGAAGCGAAGTCTGTGGACTCCAGGCTTGCCGTGAACCCGTTGCCGCCGGACCGACGGTCGATCACCTGGATGCCCTGCTCCTGGCCGTCCTCGCCGATCGTGACCGGGTCGGTGTAGTAGGTCGACGTTGCGTCGTCCAGGATGGCCTCGCCGAGAGCGCGCGGCTCGGCCGTCGTGTACGGCGTCGTGATCGCCACGGTGCCCGCGGGGATCGTGACGGTGACGTCACCGGAGGTCGTCGGCTGGTCGAGGATGACCGGGGCCGAGGCCAGGGTCAGCTCGGCCGGCGTGGTCGAGGCCGAGTCGACGTACGGCGAGACACCGGTGAACTCCGCGCTGATCTCCCAGCTGCCCGCCACCAGCGAGGTGATGGTCGTCTGGGCGATGCCGTCCGTGCCGACCTGGATCGGGCCCGCCAGCAGGTTGTCCGCGGCGTCGAAGAACTCGACGCTACCCGCAGCGGCGGAGATCACGCCGGTGACGGTCGCCTTGAGGACGACCGGACGGTTGGCGATGCCGCTGACCGACGTGGCCGTGACCGTCGTCGTGGTGGTGATCGGACCTGGGTTGACCGTGATCGTCACCGGGTCGGAGGTCGACGCCGCGAACGATGGGTCGCCTTGGTACTGCGCGGTGATCGAGGCGCTGATCGGCGCCGTGGTGGCGTTGCCGATGGAGGCCGTGGTGGTCGTCGCCACGCCACCGGACAGCGTGGCGGTGCCGATCGTCGTGGTGCCGTTCTTGAACAGGACCGTTCCGGTGGCGCCAGCGCCCGCAACGGTCGCCGACAAGGTGAAGTCTTCACCGGACGTCACAGCCGTCGACGGCGACGAGGTGATCTGCGTCGTCGTCGGGGTCTTGACGACGGCCTTCGAAAGGTCCTCGTACGTGTAAGCGCCGGTGACCGGGGTGACCGTGATGTAGGCGTAGTTCGCGGAGATCACCGGGCCGCCACCGATCCCCCGGTATGCGATACCCAGCGAGTAGTTCCCGCCAGTGCTCTTCACGTTGTCCTTACCCTTGGGGCCACCGGACACTGCGTTGCCCGCGTTGCCCAGGTTGTCGGGCCAGACGGAGGCCTGCGAGAGCACAGCTCCCGGAGTTGTGGACCCAGACTGCCAAGCGTTCCAGTCGTCCGGGATGTTCTCGTGGCCGCGCGGGGCGATGAAGACGTCGAACTCGTAGGCGCCCGCGGGAACGGTGAAAGACGAGTCCGGGTCACCCTCCGTCGAGACAGCCAGAACGTTGCTGCTCCAGGCGACCGTGTCACCCGGTGCGATGGACGCCCACCCGTCGGAGTCGAACAGGAACAGAGGGCCGGCAAACCACGAGTCGGTCACATCGGTGGTGGCGAACGCGGTACCAGCGCCCGCGCCCACAAGGGCGAGAGCAACCGCGCCGGACACCATCGCACGGCGAAGCGTGCGTGCAGTCATGATGAGTGAACCTTTCCTTGATGAGATGTGAGGTGCGGAACCGACTAGGTCAGGTCAGTCGTTGACGGGGTAGTCATCGATGGCCGCAGTGCTGACCGGGGCGAGGAAGCCGAACTTCTGCTTCACCTTTCCGGGCTGGTTGTTGCCCTTGCTGAGGTCGAACGAGACCAGGCTCGTGGAGCCGCCATTCGGGTCGAACAGAGCCGCGTACTTCGGGTCGGACGCGAGCCGGGCCTTGGACGCGATGAGGTACGTGTCACGCCCCCAGACCGACGCGGCGGCGTAGAACGTGGAGTTTGGCGCGATGTCCGTGGCGGTGCTGCCCGTGTAGGGGGCGACGCCGTCCGGCGAACCGAGCAGCACCGCGGTGCTGGCGATGGTGTTGGGCTTGTTGGCGCCGTTCACCTGGGAGATCCACGCCGCGGCCGAGAACGGGATGACCTTGGAGAAGCCGTCGGTGCAGTTCAGAACCCGTGCGTCGTTCTCCGGGGTGGTGGCCGAGAGCGTCTCGTTGACCGCCCCGTGCAGGGTCAGCTGGGTGGTCGTGCTGTTGTTGAGCACCTTGAGGAAGAACTTCCTCGTGCCGGACGCGCTCTGCGGCAGACGCGGCTCGACCACGACACCGTTGACGGTCGTCTCGGTGCCAACAGCCGAGGCCGAGTAGATCTGCGCGAGTTCGCCCTTGCTCAAGGCCGCGAGGTCGGTCGGGTCGTCGCTGCCGCACGCGAGGTAGGCGTAGGCGACGGCGTCGCGGGCATAGGGAACGTAGTCGAGGATGTAGTGCTGGCCGGCGGTGATCGTGCCGTGGCTCGGGGCGTCCGAGGACCGGGCGATGTCAACCTGGTTGGCGATGTTCACGGCCCCGAGGGTCGTGTACGTGGTGCTGGCGAACGTGCCGGCGGTGAGCGAGGCGACGATGGAGTTGAGGCCGTCGCCGGAGCCAGAGGGCCGGTTGAACAGCGCACCGTACGGCTTGGTCTGGATCTCCGCGGCGCCGAACGCGTCGTAGTTCGCGATGGGTAGGCCGTTGTAGCTGATGCGCACGGGCGAGCCGCTGATGTTGGTGCCGTTGGTCAGCGCGTCCATCGACGCCTGCAGCGTGTCGGACCCCGTGACGGCCAGGCCACCGGAAACCGGGTCGGCCGAAGCCGGGCCCGAGAGCAGCACGCCGCCAAGGGCGACGCCCGCGACCGCGGCGGCTGCCGTGGCGCACTTGAGGAGCTTCATCTTCCGTTCTTCCCTTCGTTGTGTGGATTCACTACGGGTGGAGCGGTGGTGCCTTCGGGAGGTCTAGGGGGCGCGGCGAGGTCGCGTGAGTACTGGGACGGCGGCCGCAGCCAGCAGCCCGCCAGCCGCGCTGATCGGGACGGCGGCAGACGCGGGCCCGGGCCTCGCCATGTCGGCCGGTGTCGCTGCGCCGACGACAACCTGGGGTCCGGTGCCCGTGGGACTCGGCGTGGGCGTGGGGGTACCGGCCGACCCCGTCTCCACGGTCCCGTTCGGAGGCTCACCGGTGCCGGGCAACTCCGACGAAGGCGCCTCCCCGACCGACGCTGGTGACGTGGGGAACTCGGTCGGCACCGGGCTCGAGCTCGCGGTTGGGGACTCAGTCGGTGTGGTTGGCGGCGCAGGCTGTGCACTGATCGTGGCCGCGGCGGCGTCAGCCTGCGCCTTCCAGGCGGCCGGCAAAGGCGCGTAGCCAGGTGGGAGTTGGCCCAGGTCCGTGCCCGGGTCCTGGCCCTCGTCGGCCGCGTATCGGATGAGGTTCGCGTAGGCCTCGCGGCTCGCGGCGTCGCCGCCAGTTGCGTTCGTCGCGGCGTAGACCGGCACAGTCAGTGGGTAGGCGTCCGTGGCTGCGACAGCCGCGTCGCTCGTCCCGTCGAACCGCAGCACCTGTGGCTGTTCGGGATCCGGGGTCATCGCCGTCGCAGCGGCGGTCATCGAATCGGTGGTAGGCAGTACGAACTGCCCCGCCGGGTTGCGCAGCGCGGCGGTGAACACTTCGTACTTGGCGGCCGACGCAGTGTCGGTCAAACCGATAACCGCCTGGTACCCGGAGATCTGACGCTGCGACGCACCGAACTTCGGAGGGTTCGCCGCGGGGTCCCAGGCACCGAGCACCCGGCCGTCGCCACGTAGCACCCAATATCCGGCGGTGTCGAGGTCGGGAGCGTAGGGGCGCCAGGTGACGACGTTGACCACGCTTCGACCAAAGGGATCGTGGTACTGATCAACCTCCGAGGGGTCGACCTTGGGGAAACTGTCGACCGGGTACGTCGCGGCATCGCCGGGCGGGGCTACCGTCGACCGCAGTTGCGTGTCGGTCGTCGCCCAGGGGTTGACCACCATCCCCCACGGGTCCGGCGTGCCTGCCAGGAACGCGCGTGCGTCCGCATCCGCGAGGACGTAGTTCCATACCGCCACCGCACTGTCCGATCGTCCGAGCGGGGTGAGAGCGTCCGAGATCGCCGGTGACGTGAGGCTCTGGTACGCCCACCCCGGATTGACGGCGAGGAAGTCGGGGTCTTTGGTGATGTTCTGAGGGTTCTTGGCCAGGTACGGAGCCTCCGAGCCAACCGGCAAGGATCCCGCATAGGAGTAGGTGAGCAGCTTTGCCAGTAGCCGCGGGGTGAGGTTCATCTGCGTGAACGGCTGGCGATCGAGGTCCTTTACTTCCTGCGGCACGTCCTTCGCCAGCACGTCGGCTTGGTGGTCGACGGCGAACGCAACAGTGAGACCAGTCAAAGCGATGGGAGCGTAGGTGAGGCTGTCGAGGGTGCCCTCATCCGCCGCCAAAGCCCGGCTTGTGAGTGCTAATGGAACGACATCCGTGCCATTCGCCTGCGCGATGACATCCGCCTCGTTGGCGACGATGAGGTTGTAGATCGCCCCACCTTCGGCGGCGCATAGCTCTGGCTGCCACGAGGCGAACGCCTGGGCGACCAACTCGCTTCCTGCGGCCGCGCGCTCGGCCGCGCCGATCGCGCATCGCACACCGAGCGGCCGGAATTCCAGCTGCACCGCCAGCCGGTGCTGCCACGTCTGCCACAGCAGCCCGGTCTTGGTGACGGCCTGTTCGCCCGGGTCGGCTGTGCCACGTGGCAGGATCACGAGCCAGCACGACTGGCCTTCGACGACCCCGTCTGTCGTCACTGGGTTGCCGCATCCCAAGCCTGGGGCCTGCATGTTCGTTTGGACCTCGAACGGCGTGCCACCGGTCCCGTCGCCGGTAAACCCCGCCCAGCTCACCTCGTTGGTCGTATTCGTGGTGAAGAACTGATTGTTCTCGGCGCCGGAGCTGAACAGAGCGCCGGGCACCTTCTGGCCGTCCTTGATGTTCGCGAGGGTTGTGCCTGTGACGGACGCGAAGGGGATCGAGACGATCGACGGGTCGAAGAAGCTCGTGCCCCGGTAGAGGTACTGCTGGTCCTCAGGTGCAACCACGCTGGGATCGGAAATCGTGTTCGTCCTGCTCTGGCCCCAGGCGCCTGACGCTCCGTACTGGCACGTTGTGCGGTCCGGCTGCCGATGGCCTCGTCCGTCCAGGACGTACTGCCCGGTCGTCGGGTCCTTGAGATCGCCCCAGCACTGGAACACCTGGAGGAAGTCACTGCCAGCCGTCTGGCCCGAAGGCGCCGTCGACTTGGTACCGCCGTCGTACGTCAGGGTGATGCCCTGGCTGACGAGGTTCTTCGTCTGGGACACCGTCACCGACAGGTCCGGGAACGGCGCCGTCGCCAGGTCCGGGTCCTGCTCCGCCGCCGTCACGGTCACCGCCGACGAGTCGTCGGCCGCCGATGCGGCCGGCGCCAGCGCCACCATCCCCGCGAAGATCGACCCCGACGTCGCCAGACCGACGACGAGAGAGGTAGCCGCCGTTCGGGCCCAACCGGGCCGGGCAGCACCTGCTGTGGTCACGTCGCTCCTCGGTCGTCGGGGTGCAACCCCGGGCAACTCGGACAGCCATCACCGTTCCGGCACAGGGTGAAGTTCCGACGAACGGGACCTATCCGCCGTCCGCCCGGACGATGGCCCAGGGACGGCCCGGAGGGGTCAGAACCGCTGCGGACCTGCGCCGGGACGGTCCGACGAGCGCAGCCGGCGCGACAGCACGGGCGGCAGCGCGACGATCGCGACGAACAGCGCGGCGGCGCCCGCCATCACCCATGTCAACCAGCCGGAGCCGGCCGCGGGAAGCGTGAATGGCGACGACACCGCGGCCGCACCCACGGTGCCGTTGCCCGACGAGCCGGAGCCGTCGTCCGTGATCTGGTTGCCGAACTCGTCGACACCGAGCGACTGGTCGGTCGAGGCGAGGTCCTGGCCCGTCTGGTCGACGCTGCCGGTGTTCGTCGTGCCGTTTCCGCCGCCGCCCGTGGAGGAGCTGCCACCGGTGGTCGTCGAGCCGTTGCCACCGGTGGTGGTCGAGCCGTTACCCCCGGTGGTCGTCGAGCCGTTCCCGTTGGTCTCGGTCGCTCCCGTCCCGGCGGTGCCGGTGGCGCACTGTTCCGTGCCGCCCTTCTTGTCACAGTCCGGCGGGAACGGCGCCGTCTTGGCCAGCTCGTTCTCGTTGGGGCTGTCGCCGGCTTTGAACGTCGGGTTGTTGCACTTGCTGATGTCGACCGCTCCGGCGCCGGGGATCTTCGCGATCTGGGTGGCGCCGGCCTGGACCAGGTTCATCGGCAGCGGCGAGTAGCCGAGCTGGTCCGCCTGCTGCTGGCCTTCGCAGATCATGTAGTTGGCGAACGAGCCGAGGGTCTTGCCCTTCTCGGCGGTAAAGATCCCCTTCACCTCGGTCGGCACGATCATGTAGGAGTACGAGGACATCGGGTACGCCCGCTTGTCGTCGTCCGTGTACACCTGCGACAGGTCCTGCGTCAGGTCCGACTTGATGGTGGCCTTGAGCAGCGCCACCGCGACGGCCTGGGCCGTCGGCTCCACGTAGTAGCCGGCGGCGTTGAGCAGCTTGGCCACCGGGAACCCGGCCTTGCGCGCGTAGGAGTACTCGACGTACGTGATGGCGCCTTCGCCGTAGCTCTGGGAGACGTACCCAGAGACGCCGTCGGAGCCCTTCTGCGCCTTCGCGGAGCCGAACACCGGGTACTGCGACGTCATGCCGCACGCGTTGGCGCGGCCGACCTTGTTGCAGAAGTCCTGCCAGAGCTGCGGGTACTGCGTCGACATCCACAGCGTGAACTGCGCCGAGGTACCGGACCCGTCGGAGCGGATCACCGGGACGATGTTCTTGTCCGGCATCGCCAGGCTCGGGTTGTCCGCCTGGATCGCCGGGTCGTTCCACTTGGTGATGACGCCGGTGAAGATCTTGGTCAGCGTGTCGCCGGAGAACCGGAGGTTGGTGACCTTCTTCCCGCCGATCTTCAGGTTGTACATGATCGACGTGCCGCCCGCGACGATCGGCATGTAGGCGTACTTCGTCGACGGCACCTCCGGCGCGGACAGGTCCTCGGGCTGCGCCTGGAAGGGGATCTCGGAGATCGCGAAGTCGACCGTGCCGGCGATGAAGTCGAGGCGGCCCTGCGTGGACCCGGTGCCGGAGTAGTTGACGGTCATGCCGTAGTTGGCGGCGACGTTGCGGCGCCACTGGTCGAGCGCGTTCTGCGACCACGTGGACCCGGACCCGGTGATGGGCACCCAGCCGTCGGCCTGCGCCGGCGCCACCACCCCGACCGTCGCCAGCGACACCAGCAGCAGCGAGAGCACCAGGCCCAGGGACCGACGAACGGCAGTCATCGCGGGTTCTCCTCGAGAGGGGCAGCCGGCGGCAGCGCAGCTGCGGCCGCCCGGTGGTAGGCGTCGATGCGGATCGCGGCGCGTGTGGAGGTCGCCTGCACGGCTCGCCGCTGGCGCTCGCTGAGGTGGCCCGGCCCACGGCCACCGATGACGCGTGCCAGGCCGAACAGCACCAGGACGAGGATCATCAGCACCGCGGCGGTGCCGAAGCCGCGCGCCACCATGTTCGGCTCCGGCGAGCGGACGAAGTCGAACACCTGCAGCGGCAGCGAGATCATCGGCCCGTGGAACGGGTCGAGGTTGAGCACGGCGGTGACACCCGAGGTCAGCAGCACCGGTGACGTCTCGCCGAGGCCGCGCGCCGTGCCGAGGATGATCGCCGTCGCCAGGCCGGAGCGGGCGGTCGGCAGCACGACGTGCCACACCGTGCGCCACCTCGTCGTGCCCAGCGCGTAGGACGCCTCGCGCAGGTTCTGCGCGACGAGCCGCAGCACGACGTCGGCCGACCGGATGACGATCGGCAGCATCATCACGGTGATCGCCAGCGCCGCCGCGAACCCGGACCGCTCGTGCGTGAACAGCTGGATCACCGACGCGTAGACGAACAGGCCGGCGACGACCGACGGCAGCGCGGTCATCGCGTCGGAGATGGTCCTCACGAACCGCGCGAACCTGCCGCCGACCTCGTTGAGGAACACCGCGGTGGTGATCCCCAGCGGGATGGTGATCGCCAGCGCGATGGTGATCTGGATCAGGGTGCCGACCATCGCGTGCGCGATGCCGCCGACGGTCAGCGGGTCGAGCGGGCCGGCCAGCCGCATCGTCTGCGTCAGCAGGTTGAGGTGCTGCAGCGCGGGCAGGCCACGCACCACGGTGTAGGCGACGACGAACACGAGAGCGCTGAACAGGATCACCCCGGCCGTGCGGAACAGCACCGTGACGACCTTGTCCTTGACGTCCTGCGCGTCGGAGTGCAGCGACACCAGCAGCGAGTAGAACCCGATGAACGCGATGAGCGCGATCACCACCCAGCCGATGCCGCCGTGCATCGCGGTGAGCTTGCCGAACAGCAGGGTGGCGGTCGCCACCGCGGCGGCGCCGGCACCGAGGACGTCGAAGAGCTCGATCGTCGTCGCGCCGTGCAGGCGGCGGCGCGCCCCCACGTCGCCGGTCGCGACGGGGGTCGTCGTGCCGCCCGGCTGACCCGTTCCCGTGGTCGTCGTCGGGATCGACTGCTCGGTGACCGTCATCGTCGTCAGCCGTCGCTCTGGGCGCCGGATCGCGACCGGGCGACGACGGAGGACGCGGTGAAGTTCACGACGAGCGTAACGAGGAACAGCGCCAGGCCCGCCGCCATCAGTGCCGACAGCCCGAACCCGCTGGCCTCGCCGTACCGCAGCGCGATGAGGGCGGACACCGAGTTGGCGCCCGTCTTCAGCACCTGCCAGTTGATGGTGAAGATCGGGCTGATGATCATGTAGACGGCGATCGTCTCGCCGAGCGCCCGGCCCAGGCCGAGCATCGTGCCGCCGATGATGCCGCCCTTCCCGAACGGCAGCACGACGGCGGTGATCATTCCCCAGCGCGTCGCCCCGAGCGCGTAGGCGCCCTCGCGCTCGCCCACGGGGGCCTGCGAGAACGCCTCGCGCATCACCGACGTCATGGTCGGCACCACCATCAGGCCGACGACGATCCCGGCGATGAACGCCGACGACGTGAAGAAGCTGGCGTCGTTGACCGGTGTCCCCTGGTCGTCGGTCACCGCGAGGATCGGGATGAACCGGCCGAAGGTCGCCGCGATCCATCGCGACACCGGGATGACACCCGCCTGCAGGAAGTACACGCCCCACAGACCGAACACGATGCTGGGCACCGCCGCCATGAGGTCGACCAGCGCGACGAGGAACCGCTGCGCCTTCTCACCGACGATCTCCGACAGCAGCAGCGCGGTGCCGAACGCGAGCGGGAACGCGACGCACATCGCGACCAGCGCGATCGCCACCGTGCCGAACAGCACCGCGCGGATGCCGAACACGCCGCCCTCGGGCGCCCACTGCTCCTCGGTGAGGAAGTGGAAGCCGGCGACCTTGAGGGCGTCCGCGGCCCGCAGCGACAGGAAGGTGCCGACGGCGAGCATGATCCCGACCGTCACCGCGCCGGCGGCGTAGGCGCCTTGCCGGAACACCGAGTCCGATGCCGACGGCCGTGCCGCCAGCGAACGCCGCTGCTGGGAGCCGGCGGGGACGAACTCGCCCTCCCCTGTCGCGCGCAGCGTCGTCATCCCTGCCCCACCTCGGTACCTGCCGCAGATGCGGCGATCGTCGCGATCGTCCCGAAACGCGGTGAACGCGGGCCGACGAGCAGGCGACCACGGGGCCCCCGCGGGACGACGCGCGTCCTCACCCGGCCGCCGTCGCGTAGAGGCCGGCCTGCGTGTACACCGACTGCACGTACGCCTCGGAGTGGTTGTAGGACAGCACGGCGGCGTGCCAGCCGTCCCAGGTCGACAGGTCGCGCGAGCCGGCGCACAGGTAGCGCGCCGCCGCGAGCGCGGCGTCGTCGATGTCCTGCGGGTTCGCGACGCCGTCACCGTCACCGTCCGCGCCCCAGCGCACCCAGGTCGACGGGATGAACTGCATCGGCCCCACCGCGTGGTCCCACACGGCGTCGCCGTGCCAGGCGGCCGACTGTGCCGTGGAGTGGATCGCCGCGCGCCCCGGGCTGCCGTCGAGGGCGGGCCCGACGATCGGGGTCGACGGCACGCCGTCGTCACCCAGCGTCGCGTGGCCGTGGGTGCCGTGGCCGGACTCGATCCAGCCGATGCCGGCGAGCGTCGGCCAGCCGAGGCGGCAGCCCGGGTCCTCGTCGGCCAGCACCAGGGTGGCGTCTCCGTAGGCGCGCACCGCGGGCGCCGGTATCCCGGTGGCCG
>CAZFTZ010000110.1:0-6287 GCA_964521875.1 uncultured Cellulomonas sp.
ACGATCAGCTGGTTCTCGCTGCTCGACCCGATCTCGCCGACGACGTTCCCGTCCGGTCCCACCGCGTACGAGGAGCCGTAGAAGTTCACGGCCTCGTCGCCGTACTCGTTGTCCTCCAGACCGACGCGGTTGTTCGCGACGACGAAGTAGCCGTTGGCGACGGCGGCGGCGGGCTGCTCCAGCTCCCACAGCCGGTTGGAGACGCCGGGAGCGGTGGCGTTGGGGTTGAAGACGATCTGCGCGCCGTTGAGCGCGAGCACCCGCCAGCCCTCGGGGAAGTGCCGGTCGTAGCAGATGTTGACGCCGATCTTGCCGACCGCGGTGTCGAACACCGGCCAGCCCGTGTTGCCGGGCCGGAAGTAGAACTTCTCCCAGAACTTCGGCAGGTGCGGGATGTGGTGCTTGCGGTACGTGCCGAGCACGGTGCCGTCCGCGTCGATGACGACGGCGGTGTTGTACAGCACGCCGGGCTGGTCCTCCTCGTAGATCGGCAGGACGATCACCAGCTTCAGCTCGGCTGCGAGCCGGGCGAATCGGTCGACCGTCGGGCCGGGGATCGTCTCGGCGTAGTCGTAGTAGGCGGTGTCCTGCGTGATCCCGAAGTAGGGGCCGTAGAACAGCTCCTGGAACCCGATCACCTGGGCGCCGGCGGACGCGGCCTCGCGCGCCCACCCCTCGTGCAGGGCGATCATCGACTCCTTGTCGCCGGTCCAGGTGGCCTGGGTGAAGGCGACGCGCACCACCGTCATCTCGTTCCTCCGGTGCTGCGCGCTGCTCGTGGCCGGCAGCTGCCGGCTGGTGCGCGGTGGGGTGGGCCCAGCGGGGGCCCACGGCCCCGGCGCCAGGTACGTGACTGTGGGATTTGGACATTTCTGCGTCGTTTCCCTCGCCTTTCGCGGCGCGAACATCGCGGCTGCGTTCCGGTCACGGCCGGGCGGACGACGAGACGGCCGCCGCGCCCGACGACGACCCGCAGGCCACCGCGCACGGACGGGACGAAGGTCGTCACCTGCCCGTCATCCCGGCGCAACACCCGCGGGCGAGGATGCGGCGATGGGGGACGTCGAGCTCGCCGTGCACGTCGAGGACCGCAGCCCACGCGGCATCGCTGCGGCGGTGGCGCGCCTGGTCCACTCCGGCCGGCTGCAGCCCGGCGACCGGCTGCCGACGGTCCGGGCGCTCGCGGCCGAGCTGCAGGTCAGCCCGGCGACGGTCGGCTCGGCGTGGCACGCGCTGGCCGCGGTCGGCCTGGTGCACTCCCGAGGGCGCGCCGGCACGCAGGTGCTGCCGACCCCCGAGGGGCGCATCCCGCCGCGCTACCGCGACCTGGCCGGCCCGGCCTCCGGCCGCGGACCCGCCCGGATCGACCTCTCGTCGGGCACCCCGGACCCGGAGCTGCTGCCGGAGCTGGGACCGGCGCTGGCCCGGGTGTCCGCCCGGACACCCGCCGCCGAGACGGTGTCGTACGTCGCCGAGCCGCTGGTGGCCGAGCTGGAGTCGCTGCTGCGTGCCACCTGGCCGTTCGTACCGCAGCGGCTGACCGTGGTGGACGGCGCGATCGACGCGATGGCGCGCGTGCTGGAGCAGGTGACCGCGTTCGGCGACCGGATCGCGGTCGAGGACCCGGGCTTCCCACCGCTGTTCGACCTGCTGGACTCGATGGGGCTCGACCGCGTCCCGGTGGCGATGGACCACGCCGGGATCCGCCCCGACGCGCTCGCCGAGGCGCTGGACACCGGCGTGCGCGTGCTCGTCGTGCAACCCCGCGCCCAGAACCCGACCGGGGTGAGCCTGCACGCCGGCCGCGCCCGCGAGCTCGCCCTGCTGCTGCGGGCGAGCGACCGGCCGGTGTGGGTGATCGAGGACGACCACTCCGGCGAGATCTCCTCCGCGCGCGACGTGTCGCTCGGGCCACTGCTGCCCGACCACGTGGTGCACGTCCGCTCGTACTCCAAGTCGCACGGGCCGGACCTGCGGATCGCCGCGGTCGGCGGACCGGCGACGGTGCTCGACGGGCTCGTCGCGCGCCGGTTGCTCGGGCCCGGTTGGACGTCGCGGCTGATCCAGCGGGTGCTCGCCGACCTGCTGACCGACGGTGCCGCCGTCGACGCCGTGGGGCACGCGCGGCGCGTCTACCACGCCCGGCAGCGGGCCCTGACCCAGGCCCTCGCGGAGCGCGGTGTCGACGTCGAGCCCGGGGACGGGGTCAACCTGTGGCTCCCGGTGCACGACGAGCAGACCGCACTGGTGCGGCTGGCCGCGGCGGGCATCCGGGTCGCGCCCGGCCGGGCGTTCGCAGCCTCCGGGTCCGGGTCCCCGCACGTTCGCGTGACGGTCGCCGCGCTGCGGGACCGCGTCGATGCCGTCGCCCGCGCGCTGGCGGTCGCGGCCGCGCCGTGATGCGCGCCGGCGGACGGGTGCGCAGGATGGGGCGATGGCCCTCCCACCCCGCGCCCGCCCGTACGTCCGCCGTTTCAACCGGGTGGCGCGCGCGTTCGCCGAACGCGTGCCGCCGTTCGGGGTGATCCACAACGTCGGGCGCAAGACCGGCACCGAGTACCGGACTCCGGTGATGGCGTTCGGCGGGCACGACAACGACGCAGCCGTGGTCGCCACCCCCCTCGCCTGGGGCCGGGACGCCGGCTGGTGCCTCAACGTGCGGGCGGCGGGCGCGTTCACCCTGACCCGGCGGGGCCGGGAGTACCGCGTCGACGACCTGCGGCTGGTCGGGCCCGACGAGGCGGAGCGGCTCGTCGGCGGTGGTGCGCGGCTGGCGAACACGACGGTGCGACCGCGGGAGTGGATCGTCGGGCGGCTGCGGCACGCCCCGGTCGTCTGACCCTCCGAGCAGACCTCTCGCGGCGAACCCACCCCGCGACCCTCTCTGCGGACCCTCTCTGCGGACCCTCTCTGCGGACCCTCTCTGCGGACCCTCTCTGCGGACCCGCCCGACAGCCTCGTCTGCGGGCCCTCCCAGCGGACCCGCCCGACAGCCTCGTCTGCGGGCCCTCCCAGCGGACCCGCCGGGATCACGTTCCGGCCGCCGTTTGCACCACCTGCCCATCCGGTGCCTAGGGTTGTCGCGGAACCCCGCCGGTCTGTGGCGCGGGTGGCACCGCCTGGCATGGGCGGCCTTCCGGGGAGCGACGTGCTCCCGACCCTCGTTCCCGGCGCATGGCCGCGCCCCCGCCGGCGCACGCCGGCCGGACGGCAGCCGTGCGACCTCGTCGCGCACCCGAAGGAGCCCCGTGCCCGAGCTTCGCCTCCGAAGAAGCCCCGCGTCCTCGCTTCGCCCCAGCCGTGCCACCGCCGTCGCCGCGGCGCTCGTGGTGCTCGTCGTGCCGCTCGCGGCGTGCTCCTCGGGTGCGGCGAGCACTGGCGGTGCCTCGACGGCCCCTCCCGCCGCGGTGCCCACGGAGGGTCCCACGAGTGCCGCGTTCCGGCCGGTCACGGTCGACAACTGCGGCACGTCGGTGACCGTCACGCAGCCGCCGTCGCGCGTGGTGACCATCAAGTCGACGCCCACCGAGACGATGCTGGCGCTCGGGCTGGGCGACCGGATCGTCGGCGAGGCGTACCAGGACGGTCCGGTGCCGGACCGCTGGGCGGACGCCGCCGCAGGTATCCCGGTGCTCTCCGACACCGTCCCGGGGCAGGAGTCCGTGCTGGCCCTCGACCCCGACCTGGTCTACGCCGGGTGGGAGTCGAACGTCTCGGCGGACGGCGGCGTGGGCGACCGCGCGACGCTCGCGGGCCTCGGCATCGGCACGTACGTGTCGCCGTCGGCGTGCAAGGAGAAGGACTACCAGCCGGACCCGCTGACGTTCGACGACGTGTTCTCCGAGATCACCGAGGTGGGCGCCCTGTTCGGGGTGCCGGAGGCGGCGGCCGAGCTCGTCGCGTCGCTGCAGTCGGACCTCGCGGACGTCTCGCCCGTGACCGGAGTGAGCGCGTTCTGGTGGTCGTCGGGGAACGACACCCCGTACGCCGGGGCCGGCATCGGCGCGCCGCAGATGATCATGGATGCGGCCGGCGTGACCAACATCCTGTCCTCCGTGCACGACACCTGGACCTCGGCCGGCTGGGAGGACGTCGTCGCCGCCGACCCCGACGTGCTGGTGCTCGTCGACGCCTCGTGGAACAGCTACGACCGCAAGGTGCAGATCCTCGAGTCGACGCCGGCGCTGCAGCAGCTGACCGCGGTGAAGGAGAAGCGGTTCGTCCGGCTGCCGTTCGCGGCGACCGAGGCCGGGGTGCGCAACGTCGAGGCGGTCGCGTCGCTGGTGCAGCAGGTGCGCGACCTCGGGCTGGGCGGGTAGGCGGCGGGGCGGCGATGAGCGCGACCGACGGGTACCGCGTGGCGGCCGACGACGCCCGCACAGCGACCGACGAGACCGGCGAGCCCGCCGGCGGGGCGCGCAGTCCGGCCGGCGAGACCCGCCTGCCGGCCGGACGGGCGCGCACCGCTGAGCCGACGGCTCGCGGAGCGTCGGGTGCGCGTGCCGGCGAGGCGCCCCGTCGCACTCGTCGGGCCGGGCTCGTACCGCAGGTACAGCCCCCATCGCCCGCACCGGACGGCAGCGGCGAGCCTGCGCGCCGGTTCCCTTCCGGGCCCCGCCGTCCTCCGCTGGGGTTGCTCGTCGGCAGTGGTGCCGCGCTGCTGCTGGTCACGCTCCTGGTCACCGTGACGATCGGCCCGGCCGACCTCGCGGTGTCCGAGGTGGTGCGGTCGGTGGCCCACCACCTGGGGCTCCACGTCGCGGAGGTGCCCCGGCTGCACGACGCGATCGTGTGGGAGCTGCGGCTGCCGCGGGTACTGACGGCGGCCGCCGTCGGCGCCGGGCTGGCGATGGCGGGGGCGGTGATGCAGTCGCTGACCCGCAACCCGCTGGCCGACCCCTACCTGCTCGGCCTGTCGTCGGGCGCTTCGGTGGGAGCCGCGGCCGTGCTGCTGCTCGGTGTCGGCGTGCTGCTGCCGGTCGCCGCGTTCGTCGGCGCGCTGCTGGCGCTGCTGGCGACGCTCTCGCTGGCGCGCGTCGGCGGGACGCTGACGCCCACCCGTGCGGTGCTGGCCGGGCTGGCGGTGTCGCAGCTCGCGGCGGCCGCGACCTCGTTCGTCATCTTCTGGACCGCGAAGGGCGACTCCTACCAGGAGATCGTCGCGTGGCTGCTCGGCTCGCTGGCCGGGGCGGACTGGCCGTCGGTGGCGATCGCGGTCGGCGCGCTCGCCGTCGCGGCGCTGGTGCTGGCCGGGGCCGTCGGACGGCTGGACGCGTTCGCGTTCGGCGACACCGCGGCGGCCTCGCTCGGCGTCGACCCGAACCGGACGCGATGGTTCCTCATGACGGTCGTCGCCCTGCTCACCGGCGCACTGGTCTCGGTGAGCGGCTCGATCGGCTTCGTCGGGCTGCTGGTGCCGCACACCGTCAGCCCGCTCACCGGACCCTCGCACCGGCGGCTGCTGCCGGTGGCCGCGCTGGCCGGCGCGGTGCTGCTGGTGTGGTCGGACACGCTGGCGCGCACCGCGTTCGACCCGCGGGAGCTGCCGGTGGGGATCGTCACCGCGCTGCTGGGGGCACCGGTGTTCGGGTGGCTGCTGCGCCGGGCGCGGGGGGCGGCATGGAGCTGACCCTCTCCGGCGTCGGCACCCGGCTCGGCGGGCGCTGGGTGGTCGACGGGATCGACGCCACCCCACCCGCCGGTGCACTGACCGGCCTGCTCGGGCCCAACGGGGCGGGCAAGACGACCCTGCTGCGGCTGATCGCCGGGGTGCTGCCGCCCGCGGCAGGCTCGGTGCTGGTGGACGACGACGTCACGGGCTCGCCGGTTCCGGTGGACTCGTTGCCCCGCCGGCGGCGGGCGCGGCGGATCGCGCTGCTCGAGCAGGAGTCGTCGGCGACGGTGCCGCTGCTGGTGCGCGAGGTCGTCGCGCTGGGTCGGGTGCCGTACCGCTCATGGTGGGGCACCGACCCCGACGAGGGCACCGTGGACCGGGCGCTGGCCGCCGCCGACGCGTCGCACCTGGCGGGCCGGGCGTGGGACTCGCTGTCCGGCGGCGAGCGGCAGCGGGTGCACATCGCGCGGGCGCTCGCCCAGGAGCCCGAGCTGCTGCTGCTCGACGAGCCGACGAACCACCTCGACGTCAACGCGCAGCTGTCGCTGCTGGCGTTCGTGCGGACGCTCGGCACCACGACGGTCGCGGCGCTGCATGACCTCAACCTGGCGGCGTCGTTCTGCGACCACGTGCTGGTGCTGTCGTCGGGCCGCCTGGCGGCGGCCGGGCCGCC
>CAZFTZ010000111.1:0-3159 GCA_964521875.1 uncultured Cellulomonas sp.
GTCGCGGGCTTCTTCCGGCCCGGCCTGCAGGTCGAGGACCTGCGCACGTCCTACTCCGGCCCGGCCGCCGGCACCGGCGACGCCACGGTGAGCTACACGCTGCACAACACCGGCAACGCGATCCTCTCGGTGCGCCAGGACGTCGCGGTGGGCGGGCCGTTCGGCGCGTTCGCTGCGCACGCCGACGCGCTCGACGTCTCCCCTGCGCTGCTGCCGGGGGAGTCGTGGCCGGTGTCGGTGCCGGTGCACGGTGTGGCCCGCACCGGCTGGCTGCAGACCACCGTCACGCTCACGCCGCTGTTCACAGACCCGGCCGGATCGACGAGCGAGCTGGACCCGGTCACAGCCGGCACGCACGCGTGGGCCATGTCGTGGCTCGTCGCGCTCGTCTCGGTGGTGGTGCTCGGGCTCGTCGGGCTGCTGGTGTGGTTCGTCGTGCGCCTGCTGCGCCGCCCGCGCCGGGCGAACGCGACGGCCGTGCCCGACGAGGCGACGGCGGACGCGCCCGGCGACGAGCCCGAGTCTCAGCCGGAGACGTCCTTGTCCGCGAACCGGGCCCAGGCCGCCAGCCCGAACACCACCGCGTAGGCGAGGTCGGTCAGCAGCCCGAGCCGCATCGTGGGCCAGTAGACCGGGTCGCGCAGCATGTCGGCGAGGGCCTGCTGCTTGTCGACGAGCAGCCAGGGGTGCAGCCAGTCCAGCTGCGGGATCGCGTCCAGGATCCACATCGTGGTGCTGGTCAGCGCCACGGCGACGGTTGCGCCCAGCGGCTGCTCGGTGAGCGTGGACACGAACAGCCCGAACGCGGCCAGCGCCGCGAGGAACGCGGTGACGTAGAGCACGACGAGCCCGAGCCGCCCGATCGCCTCGACCAGCGGCAGCGTGGTGCCGGACAGTGTGGTCACGGGGTGCAGACCGAACAGCGCGCCGCCCGCGACGAGCCCGGCGACCGCGACGACGAGCACGCCGATCAGCGCGCCGAGCACCAGCGCGACGTACTTGGTCGCCAGCAGGCGCGCCCGGGAGACGGGCACCACGAGCAGCCCGCGCAGCGTGCCGATCTGCGCCTCGCCGGCGATCGCGTCCCCGGAGAGCATCGCGATCGCCAGCGGCAGGAACAGCCCGATCTCCACCGTGAGCGCGGCGAGCGCGACGAAGAACCCGTTGCCGACGATCGAGGCGAGGAAGCTCTCCCCCTGACGCTGGCTGTCCGGGTTGGCGATCTTCACCGCGATCGCCATCACCACCGGGATCGCGGCGAGCACACCGAGGCCCGCCTGGTTGCGGCGGCGGCTGAGCATCAGCCGCATCTCGGAGCGCAGGAACCGCCACCACGCGCCGGCGCTACTCACCGGCATCGAACCCCTCACCGGTCAGCTCGATGAACAGGTCCTCCAGCCGGGGCCGGATCACGACGAACTCGCGCACCGCCACGCCCGCGCCCACCAGGGCCGCCACGACGGACTCCGGCGGCACGTCGCCGAGGACACCCGTCGCGCCGTCGTCGTCGGCCGCAGCCTGTGACAGCCCGGCGCGGGCGAGCACCCCGGCCGCCGTCGCCCCGTCCGGCGTCACCACCCGCACGCTCGCTCGTCGCGCGGCCCGCAGCTCCTCGATCGCGCCCTGCGCCACCAGCCGCCCGGTGCGCATCACGCCGACGTGGGTGCACATCTGCTCCACCTCGGACAGCAGGTGCGAGGAGACGAGGATCGTGACGCCCTCCGCGCCGAGGGAGGCGATGAGCTGGCGCACTTCACGGGTGCCCTGCGGGTCCAGGCCGTTCGTCGGCTCGTCGAGCACCAGCATCTCCCGCGGCACCAGCAGTGCCGCCGCGATGCCGAGCCGCTGCCGCATGCCGAGGGAGTAGGCGCGGTACCGCTTGCCGGCGGCATGCAGCAGCCCGACGCGGTCGAGGGCACGGTCGATGCGGGTGCGTGCGGTGCGCGGGTCGGCCGTCGGGTCGGCGGCGTCGAGCCGGGCGAGGTTGGCGCGTCCGGACAGGTACGGGTGGAACGCCGGCCCTTCGACGAGGGCGCCGACGCGCGGCAGCACGTCGCGCAGGTCGCCCGGCATCGGACGGCCGAGCAGGGTGACGGTGCCGGCGGTGGGGCGCACCAGGCCGAGCGACATCCGGATGGTCGTCGTCTTGCCGGAGCCGTTCGGCCCGAGGAAGCCGTACACCGCCCCGGCGGGGACGTCGAGGTCGATCCCGTCGACGGCGGTCTGCGTCCCGAAGCGCTTGGTCAGCCCTGCCGTGGCGAGGGCCGGCGTCACTGACCGGTTCCGGCGACGCTCGAGCCGGCGACGGCGCCCTCGAGCGTCTCCACGGGCACCGCGCCGACGGCGATCGTGCCGTCGTCCGTGACGAGCACGGAGAACAGCGTGCCGGTGAGGGCGCGGCCGCTGCCCCAGTCGCCGCTGACGCGGGGGAGGGTCTCGAGGACGCCGCCGGTCGCGGCGTCGGGGGAGGTACCGGCCGGGTGGCCTGCGGCGGGGCGGGCGACGAGCACGGTCGCCCAGCCGGTGCCGGACGTCGTCACCTGCGGGTGCGCGTCCGTGCCGGCGACCGGCTCGTCTGCCGTCTCCGGTGGCTGCCACTCCCGGACGGTGGTGCCCGGCGGCGGGGTGAACGTGAAGACGTCCGCGGCCGGGGTCGCGAAGCTGACGTCGGTGAACCCGACGGACAGCGCGGCGTCGGTGCGCTGCGTCGAGTAGACGTCCACCCGCAACGGCACGTGCGTCTGCGCGTCGATCGCCACGACGACGCGCGCCACCAGCGAGCCGGAGCCCTTCGGCGTGGCGACCAGCCGATAGGCAGGCCGGCCGGCGACCGACGCGGTCTCGTCGGTCGTGACGTCGGTCGTCGGGCCGACGGCCGCCAGCAGCATCGAGGCGACCTGCTGCGGTGTGGCCGGGAGCTTGTCGAGGGAGCCGGCGTCCTGGCCGAACAGTTCCAGCGGGGCAGCCGGGCCCGGGGTTGCGAGCTCGTCGGGCAGCGTGGTGTGCAGTGCCTGCTGGCCGGCGCTGCGCCACACCCACACGTCCCCGCCGTTGCGCACCACGTCCGACTCCTCGCCGTCCGCGATCACCGCGACGCGGCGACGGTCCGGGCCGTCCGCCCAGACGCGCAGCGTGTGGTCGCCGGACAGCAGCGCCGTC
>CAZFTZ010000112.1:0-2828 GCA_964521875.1 uncultured Cellulomonas sp.
GATGGTCTCGATGTCCTCCAGCGGCGAGACCCCGCCGGTGACGTGCACCACCTCCGGGTCCGCCAACGCCCTGGTCACCACGCAGATCGCGTAGGCCTCGCGGATGGTGGCGAGGAACTGGTTGCCCAGCCCCTCGCCCTGGGATGCGCCCTTGACGATGCCGGCGATGTCGACGAAGGACACCGTCGCCGGGACGATCTTCTCCGAGTCGAACAGCTTCGCCAGCACGTCGAGGCGCCGATCAGGCAGCGGCACCACGCCGACGTTCGGCTCGATCGTCGCGAACGGGTAGTTCGCCGCCAGCACCTGGGCCCGGGTCAGCGCGTTGAAGAGGGTCGACTTGCCGACGTTGGGGAGCCCGACGATGCCGATGGTGAGAGCCACGGCCGACGAGTCTACGGGCGGCGCCGGACCGCCCGTCGTTGCCCGACGACGACCGGCTACGTCATCGCCAGGAGCCGGCGCAGCAGGTCCGGGCCGGTCCGTTCCAGCACCCGCCCGCCGGCCCACGCTCCGAGCGCCAGCACCCCGGCGCCGAGCAGAGGCCCGACGACGAGGGCGGCCCAGCCCGCGCCGGGGTGCCCGCCGCCCACGGCGACCAGCGTCAGCACCGTCACCGGCGAGGACAGCGCCGCGACGGTGGCCCACCCGCCGAGCTGCGTGAGCATCGCCGGAAGCACAGCGCCCTGCCGCTGCGAGAACGGGCTGTCCCCCGGCTGCCGCACCGGGTACACGACGAGCGCCGACGCGACCGACGCCACTCCGAGCGACACCCCCGCCATCCCCAGCCCGCAGCCGACGAGCGCGGGGATCGCCCCCGGCCGGTGACCCAGCAGGCCGCTCGTCACGGCGAGCAGCACGACGACCGCGACGGCGATGGTCCCCGCGGCCAGGGCGCGGCCCCAGCGGTCGGCGGCGCCCCGCAGCGGCGCGGCGACGTGCATCAAGTACGCCGTGCCGTCGTAGGCGACGTCGGCGGAGATCGCCCAGCACATGAGGAACCCGGCGAGCGGTGCGGCGACGAGCACCAGCCGCCCACCGGGCTCGACGAGCGCGAAGACGACCGGCAGCACCGGGACCAGGACCACCGCCATCGCGTAGCGCGGGTCGCGCAGCCAGTAGGTGAGGCAGCGGGCGAACACCGCTCCGAGCGGTGTTGCCGGCACGCGCCCGACGAGGCCGAGGCCACGCTCGCGGCTCTTCGTCGTGTCCCGGACCGGCTCGACGAGCGCGCGGCCCATCGCACGGTGCCAGGCGTAGCCGGCGAGCACGACCGTGACCAGCGCCACCGCAAGCCGGCCAGCAGCCTGGCCCCACCGGCCTGCGGCGACGTCCGGTGCGACACCCCACGCGGCACCGAGCGGCGTCCAGGCGACCACCCGGACGACCGGGGTGACGTCCGCCTGCCGGAGGTCGTACCCGCCGGGGGCCAGGTGCGCCAGCAGCGGGCCGACCACCAGCAGCGGCAGGATCGCGACGACGACGCCGGCCTCGCGAATCCTTCGCTTGACGACGACGGGCGCCAGCGCGGTGGTGAGCGCCCGGGAGCCCAGCAGGCAGGTGAGCACGGCGAGCACGCCGCCGACGATCGCGGCCGGCACCGCCCGCGGCTCCTTCCACCACAGCACCGACGCGCCGAGTGCTCCCAGCAGCGTCAGCACGCCCGGCACGCCCAGCAGCCCGGTCAGCGTCAGCCCGACGAGCAGCCTGCCGCGTGGGATGGGGAACGGGGCGAACCGCGCCGGCTCCATGGTCGCGTCGAGGCCGAACGCGACGAGCGGCACCACCCACCACGCGAGCACCAGTCCCGCGCCCACCAGGACGCCGGTCATCTCGCGCAGCTCGAAGGTCTGGGTGGAGACGTACCCCATCGCGCCGAGACCGAGCGTCAGCACTCCGACGCCGTACAGCGCGCCGAGCACGAAGCCGACGAGCACCCACGGGCTGCGCCTCAGCCCGTTGGCGGTGAGGGTGAGCTTCAGCCGGACGAGGTGCGCAACCACGCCAGCCCCTCCCCGCCGGTGCGGCCGCCGACGAGCTCGACGAACCGGTCCTCCAGGCTGCGGCCCGCGCGCACTTCGTCGAGCGTGCCCGCCGCGAGCACGTGGCCGGCTGCGATGACGGCGACGCGGTCGCACATCCGCTGCACCAGGTCCATCACGTGGGAGGACACGATGACGGTGCCGCCCCCCGCGACGTAGTCGGTGAGGATGTCGCGGATGTTGGCGGCCGAGACCGGGTCGACCGCCTCGAACGGCTCGTCGAGCACCAGCAGCCGCGGGGCGTGGACGAGGGCGCACGCCAGGCTGACCTTCTTCGCCATGCCGGCGGAGTTGTCGACGACGAGGGTGTCGCGGTCGGCGACGAGGTCGACGGCGGCCAGGAGGTCGGCGGTGCGGCGGGTGGCGGTGTCGCGGTCCAGGCCGTGCAGCAGCCCCGCGTAGGTGACGAGCTGGGCGCCGGTCAGCCGGTCGAACAGCTTGACGCCGTCGGGGAGCACGCCGAGCAGCGCCTTGCCGCGCAGCGGGTCGCGCCACAGGTCGACGCCGTCGACGAGCACCAGGCCGGCGTCGGGGCGCAGCAGGCCGGTCGCCATGAGCAAGGTGGTCGTCTTGCCCGCGCCGTTGGGCCCGACGAGCCCGTAGAACGAGCCGGCTGGCACGTCCAGGTCGATCCCGGCGACCGCGACCTTGGCGCCGAACCGTCGCCACAGGCCGCGCAGCACGAGGGCGGAGGCATCCGGCACGCCGTCAGCATAGGGAGCGGGTGCGACGCCGTCCGGTCCGTTCCCCCGTCCGGTCGCCGCCACCCCGCCCCTGGCGCCGAGC
>CAZFTZ010000113.1:0-11843 GCA_964521875.1 uncultured Cellulomonas sp.
CTCGAAGCCGCCCACGGGTAGGCGAAGGAAGCGGCCCGGATTGCCGCGTCGGTCTCTTCGCGCGAGGAGCCGGCGGCGGCGAATGTCACCGAGATGTCACCGGCCTCGTCGGGCGGGCGGGCGTCGTACGGCCGGTACCTCAAGCACCACATCGGCCCGCTGCTCGGCGCGCAGCCGGTGACCGCCGTCGGCTACCGCGAGGTCGCCGGCTTCATCCGCGGGCTGTCCGTCAAGGGGCTGTCACCGAAGACGATCGCCAACATCCACGGGCTGCTGTCGGCGTCGATGACGACGGCGGTGCGGCTCGGCTACCGCGGTGACAAATCGTGCGTCGGCGTCTCGCTGCCCAAGTCGCAGCTGACGCACGACGAGATGACGGTGCTGACGCGCGACGAGTCCGCGCTGCTGCTCGCCAAGGTCGCGCCGTTCTACCAACCGCTCGTGCTCACGCTCGTCGCCACCGGCCTGCGGTTCGGCGAGGCGACGGCGCTGACGCCAGCCGACGCCGACACCTCGAACAAGCCGGCGACGATCCGCGTCACCAAGGCGTGGAAGCGCGACGAGGACTCGCGCTACTACGTTGGCCCGCCCAAGACGAAGCGCGCTCGTCGGACGGTGTCGTTGCCCGACGATCTCGTCGACGTGCTGCTGCCACTGCTGGCCTCCAAGCGGCCCGACGAGCTGCTGTTCACCAACACGGCGGGGCAGTGGCTCTCGTCGTCGCGGTACTGGACCTCGACGTGGATGCCGGCGCTCGATGCGGCCTGCCATCCGGTGAAGCCGGACGGCACGCCGGACGCGGACGCGCCGCGGCTGACGAAGCGCCCGAGGGTCCACGACCTGCGCCACACGCACGCGTCGTGGATGCTCGCCGCCGGGACGGACCTGTTCGTGCTGCAACGGCGGCTGGGCCACGAGTCGATCACCACGACGACGGAGACCTGCGCCCACCTCATGCCGGACCAGCAGAGGGCGGCCGCCGACGCCGCCGCCAAGGCGATGAGTGGGCTGAGCCTCACCGTCACTGGGGATCCCGCAGGCCGATCGCCCGGAGCTCGGCGGTGACTGCGTACTCATCGCGGCGGTCGCACTGGCACCAGCGCTGCTCGTCGTCGTCGAGGTCCGCGAGGAACGCGTAGCGGGCACGAACCGTCTCGATCCACTGGTCCATGCGGACGGGTTGGGTGAGGTAGCCGATGTCCTCGCGGTCGAACTCCTTGGCGGATCTCGGCCGGAGTACGTCGGCGGGGTCGATCGGCCCCTGGCCTCGGCCGTCGTCGACGACGTCGCGGTGCGTCTTGAGCACCCAGAGGCGGCGGACGAGCGGCTCGTCGAGCGCACCTTGGAGCGCGAACCACTGGAGGTCGTACAGGTCGCGGGCGAGGGACACACGACGGAACCGCGCGAGCTTCTCCGCGACGGCCTCGGGAAGCCGCACCACCGGCACGGTCGGCACCGTGATGTCGTAGGCGCGGTGGATCGGCAGCGGCACGGGAGGGAGCAGCTCCGGTGCGAGGCTCAGCGGGTGCCGGGCGAGCTCGATCTTGGCGCCGAGGTTCGGGCTTCCGAACGGAGTGGTGACGCGAAGGTCCCCGCGGCGACCGTCCTCGCCCACGTTGTCGATGGCGAACGTGAAGCCGTGCGTGTCGACGCCGTCGAGGGCGTCCAGCACGTCGAGCGCAAGCGCCTCGTCGGCGGCCGCGAAGTCGAGGTCCGTCGAGAACCGGCCCGAGGTGCCGGCGCGGTACTTCCGCAACGCGGTGCCGCCCTTGAAGACGAGCCCGCGCTCGAAGAGTCCGGCCTCGGCCAGGAGGTAGAGGGCGTGATCCTGGGCGATGTCGAGCATCGCCGCGTCGCGGGCGTTGCGCATGCCCTGGTAGTGGCGCGCGAAGTAACCCTCGGTCAGCCGGCTCATGCCCCTGCACCTCCGCTCAGGTAGGGGGCGAGCTCGGTGTCGTTGACCTTGGTGACCGGGTCGAACTTCCCGCCGGGCCGGCGTGCGCCGAACCAGACCGGATCGAGCTGCTGCTCGGGGAGGAGCCTGTCGATCAGCTCGGTTCGCCCGGCCGCGCCGACCAGGTAGGCGGCCCGCTGCCGGGCGGCGGTGGGGGCTCCGTCCAGGCTCGCGACGAGTCGGTCGGCGTCGATCCGTTCGGTCGCCGTCACCAGCCACTGGCCCAGTCCAGCGAGATCCCGGTAGCCGGAGGGGCGCCGGGCGATCCCGGCGACCAATCCCTCGAGGTTCCACGTCGGCAGGTCGTCGATCGTGGTCGTGGCCACGTCGGGCAGCCGGAGACGGACGAGACGCCAGTCGCTCAGCGCGGCCGGCGGCCGATGAGCGGGTGGCAGCGCGACGACCTCGCGATCGGGAAGACGCTGGGCGAGTCCGAGGACCGAGGCGGCGGACTCCATCGCCAGCACGCCCGGCCAGGCGGGGTCGCGACGACGGCACGCTCGCATCTCGATGAACCGGTCCCCGGATCCGATCGCGCCAGCGCGTGCGGCGGGGTAGAACTCCCACGCTCCCTGGGCGCGGAGGCGCCCGAGCCATCCCCTGCGCTGCAGCTGGTAGGCGACCCCGGGTGCCGAGTCCGCGGCGTCGGGCTCGCCGAGGCGGCCGAGGATGTTCTCCAGATCGAGCAGCAGCACGACGCGCGGCTGCTCTAGCTCCAGCTCCTCGAGAACCGGGGCCAGCGACTTGGGGATCGGCCTGACTGTCATCTGTGCACGACTTTCGCTTATATGGTCGAAACTCATGTATGGATGACAGTAGCCCGCTGTGGTCGATCTGTCACTGATCGGCGCTGGCGGGATGGGGCGCCGAGCGGGGTCAGGTCCACGGGCTCGGGCTCGGCCTCGTACTCCCGGACGGTCGCGCGCCGGACGAGCGCATCGACGTGCTCGGGCAAGAAGCGGATGCGTCCGCGGCCGAGGCGTAGGTGCGGGATGCGTCCGCGGCGTGCCTGTTTCGCGCACCCACCACGGTGAGGCTCCGATCGCGGCCGCGACCTCCTCGGGGCCGAAGGTCTCCAGCTTGTCCATCGTGATCCCTCCCGCGGGTCAGTCCTCCTGGTAGCGGGTGTGCGCTACGCCCTGTCGCGCGCGACGTCGTCGCGGGGCGCGTTGGCTCCGGCGCGGTCCTCTCGGCTCCGGCGGGCTGCATGTGCGGTGACGTCGAACCGCTGGCGGGCACCCTGCCTGCTGATGCCGAGCGCGGCGCCGATCTGCCCCCAGCTGGCGCCGGCCACGCGCAGCCGTGCGACGGCGGAGCGGATGTGCGCGTCGTGCTCGACGACGACGCGGCGGGTCTCTTCGCGCGCTGCGGCGAGTTGTCCGAGGACGATGAGAGCCTCACGTAGTGCGCGGGCGAGTTCGACGGAATGCTGCCACTGCGGCGGCACTGCCGGGATGGGCCCGAAAGCGGGCAGCACGGGACAGACGCCAACGTGCCCGGTTCTCTCGTCGGGCGACCGCCGGCACCGGGTGGGTACGACGAACGCGCGACTACCTGCCGCATCCGGCGGCGACGCAGTGGCTTGCCCATGTCGGGCCTCCTCTCTTCCCCTACAAGCAGGTGTGCGCCGCGCCCGGCAACACGCGACGGGTCCCGACGGGTTACGGCCGCGACCGATCGTGTGCCCATCAACCGCCGTGGAGACGGCGAGGATCACGGCGGCGTGTCGGCGGCTGGCAGGCGCCGGGACGGATCAGGTCCACGAAGGGACGTGCAGCATCGGGAGAGCGTCCGGGCCGCGACGGCGCGTCGAGCGCCAGCGTGGAGCGAGACGGCAAACAGCCGACGGTGTTGTGATGGTGCGCCGCGCGTCAGGGGGCAATGGCGGTTGTCGTGAGAGCGTGAGGGGATGCTGGACACCTCTGGCACCAGTAGCAACCGGCGTTGTCGTGAGGGGCGGGGCGCCCGCACGGCGGCGGGACGGGGGCAATCTGGGACAGCTCCGGACCGCCGAATTCGCCACTACTTGTCACTCGAACCTCGGGGCATGCAGCGGCTCCGCGCTGAGGCAGATGCCGCAACACATCCCGCGGCAGCTCCCGAGTACTGGGCCACCCCGGCCACTACCAGGAAGCGCCGCGCGTCGCATCGGCCGCTTGTCGGCACATGCTGGCATGATCGACCACGCATGTGCAGGTGAACCGCAGAGGAGGCCGCAGGCGTGGACGTCAAGCAGGTACTTCGGGAAGCGTGGGAAGCGGTTGAATCTGCCGGGATCCCTGACTCGCTCTACCCAGTTGCGTTCGAGCAGGCGGTGCATCTCATCGCAGGGACGCACCCAACCAAGCCCGCCTCGCCGGTCGACGAGTCTGCACGGGATGAGCGGACTTCGAAGTCGGTTGCCATCTCACGTAAGGACGCTGGCGACTCGAAGGGGTCCGCGGCGTTGATCGCTGACGAAGACGCCTTTTTCGCGACGTTCGCCAGCGAATCGAAGGTCGACGAAGAGAAGCTGCGAAAGGCTTACTTCGTCAAGGATGGCCGGCCGCGCATCGCGCTGACCAAGAGCAAGCTCGGATCAACAGAGGCGGATCGGAACCGCGCCGTTGCGACCTTGCTTGCTGGAGTGAGGTGGTATGTGGATGGCAAGCCCGCTGTAGGGATCAGCGAGATCAGGGACGCGGCGACCGCGATTCCGTACGAGGTCACGCGGAATCTCGCGAAGCAGCTGGAGTCGGTACCCGGAACCATGACGGTCGGCGCCAAGAACGACAAGGCTGTGCGAGTGCAGAGCGCCAAGTTCGACGAGCCTTTCAACGCTCTCATTGAGAGATTGATCGCGAGCTAGCGTGTCGAGTGCGCAGTACGATTCTCTCAGACGGTCGTTCATCGAGGGTGGCTTGCCCTCAGACCTGACCGCTGCCCTTCTTGACGAGTATGAGGAGAACAGACGCCGGTACTTCCTCGGCGACTATGCGCCGGGCGCTGTCAACGGCGGGCGGTTCTGCGAAGCGGCGACACGAGTTGTGCAGTTCCTCGGCGCGGATGATCACGTCCCCCTTGACTCCGAGATCAAGGTTGACCGCGCGCTGACGCGGATCGAAAACGACCTAACGCTCGAGGAAGCGCTGCGACTGCATATCCCTCGCGCAATACGACTCATCTACGGTGTCCGCAACAAGAGAAACACGGGACATCTCAACGGCGGTGTCGATCCTTCGCGGCAGGACGCGACACTCATAGTGGGAGTTTTGGACTGGATCCTCGCTGAACTCGTCAGGGTTATACACGGTGTGACGGCCGAGGAAGCGCAACAGCTCATTACGGGCATCGTAACCAAGGAGATTCCCCTTGTCGCGGTCTACAACGGCAAGCCCGTGCTGCTCCGCGACCTTACGCACCTGGAGCACCTCATGGTGATCCTCTATTGGGCGAATGCGGAGTCGGTTTCTCGTGCGGACCTTCGGAGGTGGCTCCCTGAACGGGTGACATCTCACTTGAGCCGACTGCTGAACAGCGCCGAGAAGAGCCACTACGCACATCTCGACGGAGACGATGTGTTCCTCACACAGGTCGGCTCCCGCTATGTGGAGGGCGGTGACCTCCTGAAGCCCGTGTAGTCGCCAGCAGTAGTAGCTCGCACCTACCCGCTGGTGTCCGGTAACTGGCTCAGGTCGGCCGGGCTCCGCGTGGACGCGAACTGGGGGCGGGGTCGCCGCTTCGCATCGGAAGAGTCAACCCCAATCCAACTATTGGAAGCTCTAGCGATGGCGCGTTTGCTGGCGCCAGTGCGAGGCATCCATGGCTTGACACCTGCGAGGGGCCGGGGTATCAGGTTCGGGTGTTCGTCAGGTGCTTGCCGATGTACCCGATGTAGACCTTCCCGCTTCGAGCGGTGTCGTCGTAGTAGTGCATCCGGGGTGCGAACGTGTCCTTGTAGGTCGGCTTGAAGTGCGCGTCCATCAGTACCGCGCCGGCAGGATCGACCGTGGTCGGCACGGGAAACATCCGTTCGGCGCTCCACTCCGAATTGTTGAGGACTGAGTCGCTCTCGCGGGACGCGTGCCGCGCTGGGACGCACTTGGCGCCAGACACTCGGTCATCGGTCAGGTACATGTAGACAGTGCCGCCAAAGTCTCCCCGTGCCTTGGCCGCGGCGTAGTCGTACAGAACCCGCACGTAGAGCCACAGCGTTCTGGCGTAGAGACCGGAGGGGTAGCGTCGATCCACTTCGAGCACTGCATCGGCATCCCCTGTGAACTCGACGAACTCCAGTGCCCGGTGGGCCTCTCGTCCGGGCGTGATTCGGCTGACGAGTTCCTCGACGCTGTCGGGCGCATCCCACTCGGCGTCGTCCGGAGCCACATACGTGTCTGGGTTGGCAGTAAGTGCGAGGCGGCGTCGCAGCTCGGCGAGCTCTCGCTGATTCTCAAGGTCGTCCTGCTCGGCCTGCGCGAGGTCGAGCTCCATGTCCTCGATCCTCTGCTGCAGAGTCTTGGCCTGCGCCTCTCGTTCTTCTTCGCGTGCAACTGCCTCATTGAGCTGCTCAATCGCAACTTCCGAGTCGGCAACTCTCGCTGCAATGAAGTCGTCGAGGGCATTTAGCTGATCCGGCGCCGCATCAGCCACTCCGAGCCATCGCCTGATGGACTGCGCTGCCCGTTGAGACCAGGACGATTCCGTCTGGACGATCGAAGGGGCGCTGATGACGGCCGCGGGTGTGGCGGGTACTTCGGCCGCTTCGCGCTCTGGCGCCAGCCCGGTCTGCCGCACTTTGGCAACGCGTTCGGCTACGCGTGCTTCGCGCTGCGCCGTAGTTTCCGCTCGTCGGAGCAGCCCGATCGTGCGCCGCACGTCGGGGGGAAGCTCGGCTTCAACGAGTCTCCGGCGCGCCACCTCCGCATGACGCCTCTGGAGGGGGACGGCGACCGTCCGGCCCTTAAGTGATCGGGTGAGGGTCGCGGGTCCAAGCCACTTGTGCCGGAGCGAGTCGGCGGGATCGTGGAGGTCGACCTTTGGAAGGTAGGTCCGGACGCGACCGGCGCCTACACGGTGCGAGTCGGGAAGCGCGGCATCCAACTCCGCCATGGCATCGGCGTAGACGACGAAGGTTGCGGCGACTCCGACGCTTTGACGGGTGAGGCTTGTGACCGCTGCCGTCCAGTCGTCGTCCAGTTCTGGTGCGAACGACCCAGCCACGATGACCGAAGAGAATCGACCTGGATCGGTAATGGCCCGAATCACTGGCTTCGTCTCTCCGGCCCGTACGACCATCGGGCTGCCCGTCAGCCTGGTCTGCCCATCATGGCTGTTTGCAGTATCGAGAAGAGCGCGCGCGATGCGCGGCGGGTCAATGGTTGCAATCGCTGTGTCCAGATCGACGCCCGGTCGGTCGACCTCGACAACGATCGTCTGGGCGTTCTCAGCGAGCCGTGGAAGTGCCGCGGCGTAAAGCGACACGATGAAGGTACCCGCTGCGTTCGCTTCAGTGAGTCGATACAGGCGTCGCCGGGCCTGCTCGTCGGCGTAGTCGTCGTGAACTACTTGGAGCTCGACGCCCCGGCCAAGCGGATGGATCCCAGGACCACCCCAGTGGTCAACCTCGACCGATGAACGCCGGTCCTGCTTCTTGTCGCTCAACCACCTTTTGAGCTGATCCTCTACGACGTCGACTGCATCCTGCTCCCGATCGAGCCGCAGGATGGCTCGATACCCGATTGCCACTCTTCGCCCACCGCCCCTTCGTGATGCTCCAACTCAGACACCCAACACCTGTGAATGACCGGGGCCGCCCCCTCGACACGCTGCAGCATCGCGGAAGTATCGAGAGGGCGGCGCCGACTTCTACGACTGCCGCCAGTCCTCGCCCCGGAGCATCTTGGCGATCGCCTTCGTCGCCGCGATGACCTCCTGGTTGCGGGCATTCGGCGTGGCCCGGCCGGGCGTCACGAAGCCCGTCTCCCGCCACACCTCGTTGCTCGGCGAGAAGTCGATCGCACGCAGCTGCTTGACATAGGCAGTCGACTTCGTCGGCGACGTCTCGGCCTCGAGCGCGTCGTGCACCGCGCCCGCGATCGCGCGCAACGTGGTCGACGAGAACAGGATCGTCTTCGAGCGCAGGTTCACGATGTCCTCGCCGGCACGCACCTGTGCGTACTCATCGCGGGCCTCGTTGAGCAGGTCGAAGAAGTCCGTCCCGATCTTGCGGATGGCGTCTTCGTCGTACTGGGCGGCGTTGCGGACGCGCCCGCCGGGGCCGCGCTCCAGGCGCTTGAGCGCGTCGTGCACGGCGCCGATCGTGTACCAGAGCTGGCTGGTGGACGCGACCTGTCGCGACGCGTTGTCGATGTGGCCGACGAGCAACGGGTGGGTCTCCGCGAGCTCGCGCGCCACCCTCGCGAACGGGTCGCGCGAGTCGAAGGCGACGTTCAGCGACTTGGCGACGATCTTCGGCGTCGCGTTCATGTCGCTGAACATCTGGCGCCGCTTCTCGATGTCCGGCTCGACGTAGATGAGCACAGACGTGTGGTCCTTGGAGAAGCCCGGGTCCTCCGCGATCGCCTCGTTGAGGCCCTGACGACGGTGCTGCCCGTCGATGCTGCGCAGGTTCGTCCCGAAGGGGATCGTGAGGACCCCGAGTCGGTCGTCGATCTCGCTCGGCTCGAACGGGCATTCCGTGTCGACCGCGTACGTGACGGTACCCAGCACGTACTCGTCGGGGTTGTCGACGATGTATCGGGCGATCGCCGCGGCGTGCTTGGGGTCGAGCTGACGCTGCGACCGCTCCGTCGGCGGGTCCATGTTGACCGTGAAGAAGTTGTTGAGCACCGAGTTCTCGACGAGAACCTGGTACATCGTGCGCTCACCCTGGTTGCCCCGGATGGCCGCCATGTTGAGTCCCTGCGTGATCGGCATACGACCGCCTCCATCCTCGTGTGTAGCTCTCGACCGAGTTACGATAGCGATAGCGTACATCACAACCAGCTGGCGAGGCAATAGCGTATGACAACGGTTGTTACGCTAACTGGACAGAGCGCGCGCGCCCCTCGCGAGGTGGCCGGGGGTGCTCCGGGTGCTGATCGGGAGGCGCCCTTTCTCGGCGGCCGGACCACCAATCGTGTCAACAACGAGCGTCGCCCGACCGGGCTCGATCCCCACAGCTGCAGCCCGGTTCCGGCGTTTCCGCAGGTCGACCAACGGCGTCTCACATTCCGGATACTTCGATTCCCGTCACCTCCACCATCGCCCCGCTTCGCCCTATGACAACTCGGGCCCTACCGTGTCGGCGAAGCCGAACGGTGCGCCGGCACCTCAAAGTCGTTCTCCCGCGGGGATGTCGACCACGATCGTGTTCCCGGGCGGCGCGAGCGGGCACTGCCACGCCGCGTCGTAGCGACACGACGGGTGATACAGGAAGTTCAGGTCGACGACGAGCAGGTCGTCGCGACCGCCGAGATCAGCACCCTTCGCGGTGTCGAGCAGGTACCGGCCCCCGCCGTAGCTCGTCGTGCCGGCGGTGCCGTCGCGCACCGGCAGGAACAGGCCGCCCGCGTACTGCCGCAGCCACCACACGTCCAGGGTGGCGTCGAACGGCGCGGGCAGCCGCACCCGTCCGATCCGTTCCATCCGGGTCACCCCGTCGCCGTCCGTCGGCACGGCCAGCTCGCGAGGCTCGGCAGGCTCCAGCGGCAGCGAGAAGCGGAGGGCAGGGTCGTACGGCCAGTACGGCAGGCCGGTCTCGCGCAGGGGGTCGCCAGGTGCCAGCGGACTCTGAGGGTGGGTGCGGAACAGCCGGTCGCGGCCCTCGCGCCACAACTGGTGCGCCGTCCGAGGATCGGGTGACGAGCGGATCGACGAGTACAGCTCGGCGACCGACCGCCGCCAGTCGGCCAGCTCCAGCTCGTTCGTCGCCGGCATCACACGAGGCTAGCCGTCAACGGGGAACGCCGGCCCACCGAGCTGGCTCCGCCGCCGCGTGAGGTAGGCGACCTCGGCCGTGTTCCCGGCGAGCTCGATGGCGCGCGAGTACGCCACCCGTGCCTCCTGTCCGCGCCCCAGGCGTCGCAGCAGCTCGGCGCGCGTCGCGTGGAAGGCGTGGTACCCGTCTAGCGGCAGGCGGTCGACGAGCGCGAGCGCCACGTCCGGCCCGTCGATCTCGGCGACCGCGACCGCGCGGTTGAGCGCCACCACCGGCGACGGGTCGACACGCACCAGCCGGTCGTACAGCGCGACGACCTGCGACCAGTCGGTGTCGCGCGCGTCGCGAGCGTCGGTGTGGACGGCGTTGATCGCGGCGAGCCGCTGGTAGCGCCCGGGCGGCGGGCCGCCGGCGGCGACGGTCGCGAGGCAACGCCGCACCAGGCGGTGCCCCTCCTCGATCAGCGCACGGTCCCAGGCGCCGCGGTCCTGCTCGTCGAGCGTCACCAGCTCACCGGTCGCCGAGAGGCGGGCGGGGCGGCGGGCCTCGGTCAGCAGCATCAACGCCAGCAGACCGGCCACTTCGCCGTCGTCGGGCAGCAGCTCGCTCACCAGGCGGGTGAGGCGGATCGCCTCGCCGGTGAGGTCCGCGCGGACGGGGTCCGACGAGGGTCCCGTGGTGAGGTACCCCTCGTTGAAGACGAGGAACAGCACGGTGAGCACTCCGTCGAGCCGACCCGGCAGGTCCTCCGCCGTCGGCACCCGGTACGGGATGTGCGCGGCCTTGATCTTGGCCTTCGCGCGGGTGATGCGCTGGCCCATCGCCGCCTCCTGGACCAGGAAGGCGTGCGCGATCTCCGGCACGGTCAGCCCGCCGACCATGCGCAGCGTCAGCGCGATCCGGGCGTCGGGCGCGAGTGCCGGGTGACAGCAGGTGAACACCAGCCGCAGCCGGTCGTCGTCGACGGCGCCCAGCGGCGGGTGCGGCTCGTCGTCGAACAACACCGTCGCCTCCAGGTGCTTCGACTCGCGGCGCGACTCCCGGCGGAGGCGGTCGATGGCCTTGCGGGTGGCGGTGGTCGTCAGCCAGGCGCCCGGGTTGGCCGGGACGCCGTCGTGCGGCCAGCGCTCGACGGCGGTCGCGAACGCCTCGGCGGCCGCCTCCTCCGCGGTGTCCAGGTCGCCGAACCGGCGGGCGAGAGCGGCGACCACCCGGGCCCACTCCTCACGGTGGGCCCGGGCGATCGCCTCCCCGACCGGTGACGGTGCGGGCACGCTCACGCGTCGAGCATGGCCTTGATGGACTCCTCGGTGTGGAACGGCCGCACCTCGACCTTGCCGCGGCAGGCCTTCGAGCCCTCTGCGGCGAGCCGCAGCGCGACGTCCAGGTCGGGGACGTCGATCACCCAGAAGCCGCCGATGTACTCCTTGGCCTCCAGGTACGGACCGTCGGTGATCACCGGCTCGTCGCCCTGGCCGTCGACCACGGTGGCGGTCGTGGCCTGCTCGAGCCCGTCGGCGAAGACGAAGTAGCCCTCCGCGACGAGCTTGTCGTTGAACGCTCCGGTGTCCTCGAACGCCTGGAGCATGGCTTCCTTGCTGGGGTAGTCGCCGAACTGGTTGCGCTCGGCGGGTCCGAAGACGGACAACAGGTACTTCGGCATCTCGATCTCTCCTTCGTCGGTCAGTGCGCGAGCAGCTCGTCGACGATCGGGTCCGGCAGGAACTCGCGGACCTCCTGCGAGCACCGGCAGGCGGCCGCGATCTTGGCGGCCCACCCGATGGCGTCGGCCCGAGTGGGGACGTCGACGACCACGAAGCCGCCGACCATCTCCTTGGTCTCGGGGTAGGGACCGTCGGTGACGGTGCCGTCGACGGTGACGAGCGTGGTCTTCTCGTCGTCGGCGATCCCGCCGGTGAAGACGAAGACCCCGGCCTTCGCGATCTCCTGCACCACCGCGCGGGCCGCCTG